>JBBQIA010000060.1:0-8445 GCA_038324485.1 Lysobacterales bacterium | reverse complement strand
CCGAATGCATCACGCAGCATCTCGATCTGCGAGACGAAATGCCGATGCCGATACACCACGCCCTTGGGCACGCCGGTCGAGCCGGAGGTAAACAAAATCGCCGCGGTTTCGTCGCCGTGAGTGTCGGCCAGCATGGCGGTGGCTTCGCCCCGCGCGGCCTTCGCAGCCAGCAGCGCCGCGCCGCGACGCTCCAGCCGCGCCAAGGTTTCCCCTGACCACAGCGGCCATGCGCGGGTTCCCACGGTGACCACACGGCGAATGGTCGCAAGACCCCAGCCAAAAAAGCGGCGCGCAAACTGCGCCAGCGGGATGCCGATGAAGGCCTCGGGCTTGGCTTCGCCAAGGCATTGCTTCAGCGCGGAACGGTCAATGCCGGGGTCGACCAACACCGGCACGGCGCCCAGCTTGAACAGCGCAAACATCAGCAGGAAAAATTCCGGCGAGGGCCGCACCATCACCACCGTGCGCATGCCCCGAGCAATGCCGTAGGCCTGAAGTCCGGCCGCCATCGCGTCGCTGCGAGAATCGAGGTCGCCGTAGCTCAGCACCACGTCGTAGCGCGCAAAGCCGTCGGCGCCGCGCCCGCCGGGACAGCGCATGGCCGGCTGCTCCGGGCGCTCCGCCGCAATCCGGGGCAGGGCCGCGGCGATGTTCGCGGGCGCGTGGCTCACGCCGAAAGCGGGTTCGCGTCGAGGAAGCGGCGAATGGCCGGCACCAGCACCGCGTGCTTGTCTTCCAAGACGTAGTGATGGGCGTCGTCGAAGGCCATCACTTCGGCCTGCGGCAGCGCGTCGGTGAAGCCTTTCAAGAAATAACGATCGAACACGAAGTCCTGCAGGCCCCAAGCGATGAAGGCCGGGCGGTCGGCGTACTCGTGCAGGGTGCGGCCGGACTCTTCAACAAAGGCCCAGGCCTTGTCGCGCGGCGACAGCGGAATGTCCTGCACAAAGCGCAGTGTGGCGATGCGGTTCTTCCACGAGTTGTAAGGCGCCACGTATGCGGCGCGTACCTCGGGCGAGACCTTGTTCGACACGCACTGGTCGATGGTGCCGGCCGCAAACGCATTGAAGCCGCGAATCAGCATGGCGCCGATGTTGTAGTCGCGGCCCAGCTTCAGTTGCCAAGGCAGGGGCTTGTCGCTGGGCAGGGGGAAGGCGGCGGTGTTGGTGATGACGAGACGCTTGATCAGCCCGCGGCGCTTGAGCGCCCAGCCGAAACCAATCATGCCGCCCCAGTCGTGCACCGCCAGCGTCACGGGGCCATCGATGCCTAGGTGCGCGAGCAGCGCTTCCACGTCTTCAATGCGCGACTGCAGCGTGTAGCGGTAGTTTTTGTCGGAGGGCTTGTCCGACAGACCCATGCCGATGTGGTCGGGCACGATGCAGCGATAGCGGTCGCGAAGGCCCAGCACCAAGTGGCGCCAGTAGAAGCTCCACGACGGATTGCCGTGCAGCATCAGCACCACTTCGCCGTCGCGCGGACCTTCGTCGAGGTAGCTCATGGCGATGCCGGCGCCACGATCAACGCGCTGCGGGGTGAAGGGGTAATCGGGGTAGGTCATGTGATTCCTTCAAGTCGCTGGCCCGCTGCACGGGTCGCTTCAATGACAAGGGCCGGTTACCCGGCCCTCGTGCTGCGTCAGAAAGCGATCTGGCTTACCAGACCACTTCCGCCATCGAGCAGTTCAAGCCTGAGCCGATGCCGAGCAGCGCGATGCGATTGCCCTTCTTTAGGCGGCCCATTTCTTTCAGCTTCGACAAAACGATCGGTACCGACGCCGGGCCGATGTTGCCGTGCTCGTGGAAAATCGTCAGCACTTTCGCCGGGTCGATGCCGAAGGTCTTCAAGAAGGCCTCGGTGTGCGCGCGCGAAATCTGGTGGATGACGAACTCGTCCATTTCTTCGACGGCCCAGCCGAGCGCCTGCTTGGCGGCGCCGAAGGTCAGCTGTGCCAGCTTGATGCCCTCGATCAGCAGCATTCGGGTGTCGGTGACCATGCGGTCGAGGTTGCCGCGGCAGAGGTGGCTCCACTGCGTCGCGGCGCGGGTGACGCCGCCGCGGTACTGCGGCGCGTCTGGCACCAGTTCGCGGCGGGCCAGCACCATCGCGGCGGCGCCCGAGCCCAGCGTGAGGCTGGCGAACTCGTTGCGGAATTCTTCGGCGGTGATGCCGTCGCGGTTCAGCCGCTCAACCGTCTTCTGATAGACGAGGTTGGCGTTCTCGGCGTTGACGATCAGCGCGTAGTCGATCTCGCCGCGCTCGATCATGCGGCCGGCGATGTCCATGCCGTTGATGAAGGCGAGGCAGGCGTTGGCGACGTCAAAGTTCTGGCAGGTGTCCGACAGACCCAACTGGCCAGACACGATGCTGGCCACGGAGGGCTCGAGAAAGTCACGGCTGACCGAGGTGTTGATCAGGATGCCAATCTTGGCCGGGTCGACCGCGGCCTCAGCCAAGGCCTTGCGGGCGGCGTCGGTGGCGGCGTCGGCAACGGCCGTGCCTTCATCCCAAAGACGGCGAGAGTGGATGCCGGCCACGTCGCGGAGGACGTCGGTCTTGATGCCCAGACGGTCGAGCGTGGGCTTCAGCCGCAGGTTGATCTCTTCCGACGACAGCACGTTGGGTGCGTCGATGTGGGCGAGACCGGCGATGGAGACGTGCTGAAACAGCATGGGCAGGCCCGGTTGAGGAAACGAACGGCGGAGTTTAGCGCAGGGTGAGGGCCGCCGCTCCGACCGCCGTTATGGAGGCCAAAGCGACGATTTTTGCAGCCCTTACTGATCGCGCAGAGGCAGCACTTCGGCTTCGCCTTCCGGCAGCGTTTCAACGCGGGCTGGGGCAGTGGCGCTGGGCGTGGTGGCGCCGCAGCGATAGGCCGCAAAGCGCTGTTCGCCGTCGATCGGCTGATCGAGCGCTTGCACGGTGTCGGCGCCGAGGCCCGGAGCTTCGTTGCGCGCCAGCACCTCCAACTCGTCGCGCACCTTCAGGTCGTTGCGCTCCAGCGGGCCGAGGCGGTCTTTCACTGAGACGCCAATTTCGCCGCGCTTCTCGCAGTTGATGGGGGCGCCTGCCGGCACAACGCGGATGGATTGGCCGCCGGGCTGGATCTGCACGAAGGTGCAGGCCGAGAGCAGAACGGCAAGAGAGGCGGACCAGATCAGGGCATGGGTCGGGCGCATCGGTGACTCCTAAAGAGGGGGTGGATTAACGCGAACGCCCGGAGTGTGCCGGGCGTTCGGTAAATCAGCGATTAAGACGGGCGTCCTGCTTGCGCGACCGAACGCGACGCAATCGCTCTGTCCTGACCTTAGCGCGACCCCGCGACCGTACTCTGCCCCACCGGCTGGCCGTCTACGTCGAGGATGCGCACTTCGCCCAAGCCCAAGGCGCGAACCGGCGCTTCGATCTTCGACAAGTCACCCACCACCACCCAGGTCAGGGCGCTCGGATTAAGCGTCTTGGCGGCCGTGTTGACCGTGGCTGGGTCGAGGGCTTCGACGCGGCTGCGGCGCACTTCCACCCAGTTGTCTGGGCGATTGAAGCGAACGATGCCGCCAATCTGACCCAGCACGGCGTTGGCCGTTTCGAACGAGCCCGGCAGGCTGCGAATCTCGGTGGCCTGAATCTTCGCCACTTCGTCCGCTGTCGCCGGCTCGGAACCGTCGGCATAGGCCGTGATCTCGCGCTGCATTTCCTTCAGCGACTCGGCGGTCTTGTCGATCTGCACCGGCGCGAACGCAATCCACGGACGCTGACCCTTCGCTCCCGAAGTGAAGCTGTAGGCGCCATAGGCCCAGCTCTTTTCTTCGCGCAGATTCATGTTGAGGCGTGAGCTGAACTCGCCGCCCAACACCGAATTGGCGATGTCGAACTCGACCGAGCGCTCGTCGGTGGTGGAAGGCGCGAGCTGGCCGGCCAAGATCGTGGCCTGCAGGGCGCCGGGCTGATCGACCAAGAACACGCGCGGCTGCGTCGGCAGCTCCACCGCCGCAATCGTCGGCACCGGCACCGGGGTGGCGGGCGCGGCCCAAGTCCCGAAGTGCTTCTCAAGCATCGGCGTGATGGCCTCGAGCGTGGTGTCGCCGACGACGATCAGGGTGGCGTTATCCGGGCGCACAAAATCGCCGTGGAAGGCCTTCAGATCGTCGATGGTTAAGGACGCGATGGACGCTTCCGTGCCGGAGCCGGAGAACGGAATGGCGTAGGGATGGCCTTCGCCGTACATCAGCGGCGGCAGCAGGCGATTGGCCAAGCTGTTGGGGCGCGCCTTTTCCTGCTTGATCGTGGCCAGCCACGTCGCGCGAACGCGCTCGACGTCGGCTTCCGCAAAGCGCGGGCGCTGGATCATGTCGGCGTAGAGGGCCAGCGACTCGTCGAGCTTGTCGCTCAGCGAAGACAGGAAGGCGTTGCCGCCGTCCAAGCTCGCACCGGCGCCCATCTGCGCGCCCAACGACTGCACGCGATCACCAAAGGCCATCGCGTCGAACTCGCCCGCGCCTTCGTCCAGCATCCCCATCGTGAAGCTGGAGGTGCCGAGCTTGCGGCCCTGATCGGCCGCGTAGCCGCCGGTGAATTCCATGCTCATTTGCACGACCGGCAGGCCTTTGCGCTCGGCCAAAATCACCGTCATGCCATTCGACAGCGTGGCGCGCTGCAGGGCCGGGAAGCTCAGGGTCGGGAAGGTGTCCGGCATCGGCGGGCCGACGCTGCGGTCGACCGTGCTGGCCACCGTCGTGTACTTCGGATCGGTGGCGGGGATTTCCGGCGACACATAGCCTTCTTGCGCCGAGCTCTGGTCAATGACGATGGCCGGACGATCGCCAGGCGTCACCAGCAGGGTCATGTCGCCCTGCGCCAGCCACTTCTGGCCGACGGCCTGCACATTGGCCGGGGTGGCTTCGTCCAGCACCTTCAGGTCGTCGCGGAAGCAGCCCGGATCGCCGGTGAACACCGCGCACTCGGCCAGCACGTCGGCCTTGCCGCCGAAGCCGCCAATGCGCTCAATGCCGCGAATAAAGCCGGCCTTGAACACCGTGCGGGCTTGCTCGATCTCGGCGGCCGTGGGGCCTTCCGCGAGGAGCTTGGCCATTTCTTCGTTGACGATCGCTTCCACCTTGGCCGGGTCGACGCCCTGCTTGATGTCGACCTGCACCATGAACATGCCCGAAAGCTGGCTGCCCCACGAGAACGCGCC
Organism: Lysobacterales bacterium; assembly: GCA_038324485.1. Classification (GTDB taxonomy): domain Bacteria; phylum Pseudomonadota; class Gammaproteobacteria; order Xanthomonadales; family Xanthomonadaceae; genus Silanimonas. The sequence goes on along the minus strand of JBBQIA010000060.1, from coordinate 3,251 downwards.
GACGTTGTCGGCCAGCGCTTCGTCAAACACCAGACGCTTGTCCAAACGCGAGCTGCGCGCGCCGGCCAGCACTTGCGCCAGCAGGCCCAGCTGCTGCGCTTCATCGGTGCCGAATTCCGGGGTGTTCCAAGCGCGATACAGGCGCGGCTGCGGAACGCGATCGCTCATTTCAAAGCGCGTACTTTCGGTGCGCGCGGCGATGTTCAGTGCCGGCTGCGTCATCGTCGGGCTGGCCGGAATGTCGGCGAAATACTTCGTCACTTTTTCTTTGGCGGTCTCGACGTCGATGTCGCCGGCCAGCACCAGCACGGCGTTGTTCGGGCCGTACCAGGTGGCGAAGAAGCGCTTCACGTCGTCGAGCGACGCGGCGTTGAGGTCGGCCATCGAGCCGATCGTGCTCCAGCTGTACGGATGGCCCTTCGGGTAGCCGTTCTCGGCCAAGAAGCTCCACACGCGGCCGTAGGGCTGGTTTTCACCCTGACGCTTTTCGTTCTGCACCACGCCGCGCTGCTCGTTGAGCAGGTCTTCGGAAATCGCGCCGGCGAAGTGGCCCATGCGGTCCGACTCCATCCACAGCGCCAGATCAAGTGCGGTGGTCGGCACGTTCTGGAAGTAGTTGGTGCGGTCGGAGTTGGTCGTGCCGTTCTGATCGGTGGCGCCGACTTTTTCGAAGGGGCCAAAGAATTCGTCGTTCCAGTTTTCCGAACCCTGAAACATCAGGTGCTCAAACAAATGCGCGAAGCCCGTGCGGCCCGGCTCTTCGTCCTTGCTGCCGACGTGATACCAGACGTTGACGGCAACGATCGGCGCCTTGCGGTCGGTGTGCACGATGACGCGCAGACCGTTGGGCAGGGTGAACTCCTCGTACGGCACCTGCACGCCGGCTTCGGCGGTGGCGGGCGCAGCCGGCGCTGCCGAGGGGCTGCAGCCAGCGAGGGCGAGGGTGGTGGCAAGGGCCAGAGCAAGCGGTCGGAGCATGGGCATGGTCGATGAGTCCGGAGGGCAAACTTCAAGCCTAACGGCAGTGCGCCGCGCTGACCCCTGCCGGATGGCATGGCCCAATCACGGGAGCGTGCCGCCACCTTGACGCCCCAGCGACCGGCCGTGGCGTCACCATGGGACTATGAATAGCCCTTCTTCCAGCGCAAGCACGCCGCGACGCATCCTTGTGACCGGGGCCTCGCGGGGTTTAGGTCTCGCCTTCGTTGAAACCCTGCTCGCCCGCGGGCATCAGGTGATGGCGGCCTGTCGCCGTCCGGCGGAGGCCGCCGCGCTGCGCGCCTTGGCGACCGCGCACCCGGCCGCCCTGTCGGTTCATGCGCTCGACCACACTGATGCGAGCTCGCGGCAGGCGGTGATTGCTGCCGCGGCGTCGCGCTGGTCCGCGCTTGATGTGCTGATCAATAACGCCGGGATGATGCCCGAGGGCGACCGGCAGCCGCAGTTCGGTGCGCTGTCTGCCGAGGCGTTTCGCGAGGCCTTCGAAACCAATGCCCTCGCGCCGGTGCTGCTGGCGGAAGCGGCCACGCCCCTGCTGGCAGCCGGGAATGCGCCGGTGGTCGCGTACTTAAGCTCGATGCTCGGCTCCATCACCAACACCGGGCGGCTCTACACCCCGGCTTACGCCGTCTCGAAGGCGGCGCTGAATATGGCGGTGGCGCAGGTGGCGGCCCCGATGGGCGAGCGCGGCATTCGCAGCGTTTGCCTGCATCCGGGCTGGGTGCGGACCGACATGGGCGGCGCTGCGGCACCGCTGCAGGCGCCCGAGGCGGTGGCCGGAATGCTGCAGGTCATCGACCAGCTGCCTGAGGACGCTCGCGGGCCCTTTTTCGACTATCAAGGAAATACGCTGCCATGGTGATGCGTCCGTTCTTATTTGCGTGCATGTCGGTCAACGCCGCGCTGATGGCGCTGCCCTCGCAGGCCGCCTATCGCGAAGAGCTGGGCTTGGCCGCCGACCTCGACAGCGGGCAGCCGCTGTATCGCGAGCAGCATCTGCTGCGCGCCGGGCCGGACGGCAGGCTACAAGAACGGTTGGTGGTCTACCGCTGCACGGACGGCACGCCGTTTGCGCGCAAGCGTGTCGACTATCGCAGCGCGGCGTCCGCGCCCGCCTTCCAGTTTGAGGACGTGCGCAGCGGTTATCGCGAGGGCGTTCAGCGGCTTGCAGGATCGGCAACGGTGTTCGTTGATCGCCCCGATGCCGAGCCGAAGTCCGCGCCGCTGCCCACCGGCGAACTGGTGGCCGATGCCGGATTCGATCAGTGGGTGCAGGCCGAGTGGCCGCAGTTGACCAGCGGGCGCAGCGTGCCGATGGAGTTTCTGGTGCCGTCGCGGCTGACCAGCTATGGCTTCAAGGTTTACGAGGTGAACGGCGACGAAGCGGTCGCGGCGCAGCGCCGATTCCGTTTGCGCTTGGGCGGCCTACTGGGTTGGTTCGTGCCCTACATCGACGTGGTGTATTCCGACGCCGAACGCCGTCTTTTGAGTTTCGAGGGCCTGTCCAACTTGCGCGACGACGCCGGCGAAGACCCCTTGGAAGTGCGTATTGATTTTCCCGAGTCGCCGAAGGCCTCCAGCGCGGAAGCCTTCGCAACGTTGGCTCGTGAGCCCCTTAGCGCCTGCAGCGTTGGGGTCTGACACGAGGTCCTAACAAGGCGATACTCGGCGCCCCGCGCAGCCGTTGATGCCCATGTTTCATGTCGTGTTGTTCCAGCCTGAGATTCCGCCCAACACCGGCAACGCCATTCGGCTGTGCGCCAACACCGGCGCGACGCTGCACTTGATTCGTCCGCTGGGTTTCGACATCGACGACACGCGGCTTCGTCGCGCCGGATTGGACTACCACGAGTTCGCCACCCTTCAGGTGCACGACGACTTGGACGCGTGCATGAAGGCGATCGACACAAACCGCTGGTGGGTGGTCGAAACCGGCAAGGCCACGCGTCTCGACGCGGCGCGCTACCAAGAAGGCGACGCGTTTTTGTTTGGCCGCGAGACCTCTGGCTTGCCGCCCGAGGTGTTGGCGCGCTTCGGTCCTGCATCGCGCATTGCCCTGCCCATGCGCGCCGGCCAGCGCAGCCTCAACCTGTCTAACGCCGTGGCGGTCACCGTTTTTGAAGCGTGGCGGCAGTGTGGCTATGCCGAGAAACCCTCGCGAACCTGAACATTCATTTTTCGTTGGGTTGTAGAGACCGGCTCGACAGCGTCTTCTTCACCCCACTGCTTGCTTAGCCGGCAGTGCCCACAAC
>JBBQIA010000059.1:0-8594 GCA_038324485.1 Lysobacterales bacterium | reverse complement strand
GGCGACGCCATTCAGCGCGTGCTCGTAGACGGCAGTCGGCTCGAGATCGCGACCGAACAGGGAGGCTGCACCGCGCAAACGCTCGACCCGCAACGCGCCGATGTAGGACAAATAAGCCTGCGCTTCAGGACGCGCCGGGTCGTATTTCGCGTGACCGGTCAGGGCAATGGATACCGGCGCCAAGCTGGGGCGACGTCCGTCCTTCGCCACGAAGCCACGAAACATCGGCGCGGCCGGCTCGTTGAAGCTGACGATGTAGGACCGCAGGGCCGACGCACTCGCCTTCGGGGCTGCCTCCGAATTCGGGCCGCGAGCGGCGCTCGGCAGGGCCACGGGAAGGGCCAGCGCGATGGCGGCGGCAAGAGTAATGAAGCGCATGTGGGGGATCCTGCGATGTCGGCGTGGCAAAAGTGCGAAGGCCGAGTGTAGCGACGCTTTGACGTGTTTCCACAATTCACATTCCCACTATTTAAGCGACCGAGATCACAAAGCGGACGATGAACAGTCCCTAGGCCGTCGTCGGCGATCGTCATGGACACCCGCGCACGCGGGCCGCTAGCATCCTCGCTGATGACTGCCGCCACGCCGGCCCTGCTGCTTGCGCGGGGGCTCACCTACCACCGGAATCAAGACCGAATCTTCGGCCCGCTCGATCTGCATGTGGACGCGGGCGAAGCCGTGCTGGTGCGAGGCGGCAATGGGGCGGGCAAAACCACCCTGCTTCGCGTGCTGGCTGGCCTCTTAGAAGCCACCGGCGGCGAGGCCAAGCTGTTGGGGCAGCCGGTCGACACCGACCATCGCGCTCGACACTGCGCCTACCTCGGTCATCGGCCCGGCCATGCCGCAGACCTGAACTGCCTTCCCCAGCTTCGCCACGCTGCCATGCTGCACGGGCATTCCGCCGACGACGCGCGCCTTGAGCAGGCGCTGGCTCAAGTCGGCCTAGCGGGCTTTGAGGACACCGCACCGGGCCGCATGAGCGCCGGGCAAAACAAGCGGCTTGCCCTGGCCCGCCTGTCACTGCATCCCGGACGCCTCTGGCTGATGGATGAGCCCTACGCCAACCTCGACCTAGAGGGCATCGCCATGGTCGATCGCATGGTGGGCGCGCATACGGCGGCCGGAGGCGGGGCCTTCATCACCACGCACGGGGCCTATGCCTCGCCGCCGGGACGCGTTCGCGAACTGGCCCTGCAGGCGGCGTCGACGTGAACACGCCGTCCGCGGCCCCCCTCGTGTCATATCGACGCATTGCGCTCGCGCAACTTCGACGCGACCTCGCCTTGGTCTGGGTGCGCCGCAGTCAGGCCGTGCAGCCCCTGCTTTTCGCGCTGATGGTCGCCAGCCTGTTTCCACTGGCGCTCGGCGCCGAGCCGGGCAAGCTGGCCCCGCTGGCGGCCGGCATCGTCTGGGTCTGCGTGCTGCTATCGGGCTTGATCGGGCTCGAGGCGATGTACCGAAGCGACGCTCAAGACGGCAGCTTGGAGCAAATGCTGCTGTCGCCGGCGCCGCTGGCCCTGCTGGTGGCCGTTCGAATTGCCGTGCACTGGCTCACCACCGCACTACCGGTGGTGCTGCTGGCGCCGCTGCTGGCAGAAATGCTGCAGATGCCGGATGGCCTGCTGGGCGTCCTGATGGCCTCGCTTGTGCTGGGCACACCGCTCCTAAGTTTGGTGGGCGCCGTAGTGGCCGCCCTCACCGTCGGCGCAGGACGCTCTGGTATTCTGTTGCCCTTGCTCGCCATGCCGCTGTATGTGCCGGTCCTCGTGTTCGGTGCAGGCAGCGTTGCGGCCGCTGCAGAGGGCCTGCCGCACTTGGGTGCACTGGCTCTTTTGGCGGGCGCACTGGTTCTAGCCCTTGTGCTAGCGCCGCTTGGCGCAGCAGCCGCCCTTCGGATTGCGCACACATGAATCCCCTGCTGCTTTGGTTTCACCGCACTGGCTCGCCGCCGAACTTTGACGGCTTCGCCGCGCGCTGGGTGCCCTGGTGTTTTGCCATCGCGCTGCTGTTGATGCTGCCCGGCATTTACGGCGCGCTGTTTGTGGTGCCGACCGACTACAAGCAAGGCGACAGCTTCCGCATCCTCTACATCCACGTGCCCGCTGCGTGGTCGGCCATGTTTATTTTCGTGGCGATGGCGATTCAAGCCTTCATTGCGCTGGTGTGGCGCATCAAGGCCTGCGAAACCCTGGCCGTGTCTTGCGCGCCGGTGGGCGCGGCATTCGCAGCGATCACGTTGATCACCGGCTCGATCTGGGGCCGACCGACGTGGGGCACTTGGTGGGAGTGGGACCCGCGCCTGACCTCGATGTTGGTGATGTTCTTTCTCTACCTCGGCGTCATTGCGCTCCATAACGCCATTGAAGACCGCCGCACCGCTGCACGCGCCGCGTGTTTCTTGGCGCTCATCGGCGTCATCAACGTGCCCATCGTTCACTTCTCGGTGCACTGGTGGAACAGCCTGCATCAGGGCGAAACCATCAACCTGACTAGCGGCGAATCGCAGATGCACGCGTCCATGCTGTGGCCGCTGATTTTCACCACCTTCGCGACGAAGTTCTGGTTTGTGGCCTCGCTGTTGCAGCGAGCGCGGGTGCTGAATCTGGAAAACGAGTCGGCTCAACCTTGGGCGAAAGCGCTCGCCACGGAGTCCCGCTGATGGCTGATCTTCACAGTTGGTTCGTGGCCGGAGCCTATGCGGTGTTCGTTGTCATCTTGCTTGCCGACGCGGTCTTGCCGCGACTCAAGTTTAAATCGCTCTTGCGCGGCATTCTGCTGCGCGAACGCCGCAACCTTTCGTCGAAGTCCACGCCATGAACCCAACTCGCAAACGCCGTCTTTGGATGGTCCTGCTCGTGCTGATCGCCGCGTCCATCGGCGGCAGCCTGATCGTTTGGGCCCTGCAGAAGAACGTCACCTTCCTGCACTCCCCGAGTGACGTTCTGTCCGGCAAGGTGCCGGAAGACGCGCGCTTCCGCTTGGGCGGCCTCGTTCTGGAAGACAGCGTGGCGCGGCAAGACGGTTCGCTCGAGGTGCAGTTCGTCGTGACCGATCGCTTCAAGAACTACCCGGTGATGTACGACGGCATCCTGCCGGACATGTTCCGCGAGGGCACCAGCGTCATCGCCACGGGCCGCATTCGCGACGGTCGCTTGGTGGCCGATGAAGTGCTGGCGAAGCACGACGAGCAATACATGCCGGCCGAGGTCGCCGACGCCATTGCCGCCGCAAAGGCCAAGGGGGCCGAAGAAGCTGCAGCAGGCGGCGCGGCAACGAGCACTTCGGAATCCACTCGCACCGCCCTGCCCGCCTCGGCTCCCGCCACCTCAGGCAGCTACTGATGCTTCCCGAACTTGGCAATCTGGCCCTGCTGCTCGCCCTCCTGCTGTCCTGCGCGCTGGCGTTTTTTCCGCTGGTCGGCGCGCATCGGAATCATCAGGCGTGGATGTCGATGGCGCGGCCCTTGGCCTATGGGCAACTGCTGCTGATCGCGTTGTCGTATGCCGCCCTGACCTGGGCCTTCATCGACCACGATTTGTCGGTGGCCTATGTGGCGAACAATTCGCACATCGACCTGCCGATGCTGTATCAGATCAGCGCCGTGTGGGGCGGCCACGAAGGTTCACTACTGCTGTGGGTGCTGATCCTTGCGCTGTGGATCGGCGCCGTGGCGCGCTTCTCGCGATCGCTGCCGCTGCCGGTGGTGGCGCGCGTTCTGGCCGTCATGGGCATCATCGGCGTGGGCTTTCTCAGCTTCACCGCCTTTACCTCGAACCCCTTTGAACGTCTGCTGCCCGCAGCGCTGGAAGGGCGGGACCTCAACCCCTTGCTGCAAGACCCCGGGCTGATCTTCCATCCGCCCCTGCTCTACACGGGTTACGTGGGTTTTGCGGTCGCCTTCGCCTTCGCGGTGGCTGCGCTGCTGGACGGCCACGTCGACGCGCAATGGGTGCGCTGGTCGCGACCGTGGACGAATGTGGCGTGGGCGTTTCTGACGCTGGGCATCGGCCTTGGCAGCTACTGGGCCTACTACGAGCTGGGCTGGGGCGGCTGGTGGTTCTGGGACCCGGTCGAGAACGCGAGCTTCATGCCGTGGCTGGCCGGAACGGCCCTGCTGCACTCGCAAGCCGTCTCGGAAAAACGCGGCACCTTCCAAGGTTGGACGCTGCTGCTGGCGATTGCCGCGTTCTCGCTGTCCTTGCTGGGCACCTTCTTGGTGCGCTCGGGCGTATTGACCTCGGTGCACGCCTTTGCCAGCGATCCGCAGCGCGGCCTCTACATCTTGGGCTTCCTGCTGCTGGTCGTCGGCGGCTCACTAGCGCTTTACGCCGCCCGCGCGCCGAAGGCGCAGAACGCGCAGCCCTTCGCGGGAAGCTCCCGCGAAACGTTGGTGCTGCTCAATAATCTGCTGCTCACCGCATCGACCGCGATGGTATTGCTGGGCACGCTGTTTCCGCTGCTGGTCGACGCCCTCGACCTCGGCCAGATTTCGGTGGGCCCGCCCTACTTCGGACTACTGTTTACGCTGCTGATGGCGCCGGTCGTACTGCTGGTGCCGTTTGGGCCGGTGACGCGCTGGGGCCGAGAGGATGCCGGGGCGGTGGGACGAATGATGGCGCCTTGGCTGCTGCTGGGCGTGGTGTCGATGGTGCTGGTCTATTTCACCTGGCCCGAGGGCACGATGAAAACGGCGGCGGGCGTCGGCGGCGGCGTGTGGGTGATCGCCGGCACGGCCGTATTCCTCTGGCGGCGTCTGATCACGCAGCGGCAAAAGCTGACGGCCGAAATGCTGGGCATGGTGCTAGCGCATGCGGGCATAGGCGTGTTTGTCATCGGCGTGCTCGTGCTGGAAAGCACGATGATCGAGCGCGACGTGGCGGCCAAGCCGGGCATGAGTTTTGAAGTGCGCGGCTACACCTTCGAATTCGAGGGCGTAGAGCCCTTCCAAGGCCCGAATTACCAGGCGGATATCGGCACCGTGCGTCTGCTGAAGGACGGCGAGTACATCGACACCCTGCGTCCCGAGAAGCGCTTCTACCCCGTGTCGGGACAGATGATGACCGAGGCGTATTACGAAGCCGGATTGTTCCGCGACGTCTACGTGGCCCTCGGCGACCCGCTGAATGCCGACAAGACCGAATGGGCCGTTCGCCTTTACGTAAAGCCCTTCATTCGTTGGATTTGGTTTGGCGCCTTGATGATGGCCATGGGCGGATTTGTGGTCGCCTTCGACCGCCGCTTCCGCAAGCCCGTTCACGAATCCGGCCCACGCCCGGCTGAAGCGCTCTGATGGGGCGTTGGCTGCCGCTGATGTTGTTTCTTGGGCTGGCCACGCTCTTGGGCGCGGGCGTATTGATGAATGCGGGAAAGACGCAAACCGACATCACCTCGCCCTTGATCGGCAAGCCGGCGCCGGACTTCGTCCTGCCCGACTTCGACCATGCCGAACGCACCGTGCGCAAGGCCGACCTGCTGGGCAAGCCCTATCTGCTGAACATCTGGGCCAGCTGGTGCGCCAGCTGCCGCGAAGAGCATCCGGTGATCACCGAGATTGCGAACAGCGGAAGGCTGATGGTGGTGGGCTACAACTACAAAGACGAGCCCGAGGACGCCGCACGCTGGCTGGCGCAATTCGGCAATCCTTTTCATCTGATCCTTGCCGACGTTGAAGGCCGATCGGCCATCGATTGGGGCATCTATGGTGCGCCGGAAACCTTCTTGGTCGACGCCGATGGCGTGATCCGCTGGAAGCACGTCGGCCCGGTCACCGAGGCCGTCATGACCGAGCAGATTTGGCCCCTGCTGTCTGAACTCGAGACCGTGCGATGACAGCGATGCGATGGATGCTGGGCGTCGCGCTGCTGTGCATGGCCTTCGCGGCGGCGGCCCTGCATCCGAAGGACTTTCAAAGCCCCGAGGAAGAAGCGCGCTATCGGCATTTGGCCTCAGAGCTGCGCTGCGTGATGTGCCAAAACCAGTCGCTGGCCGACTCACCCGCCGGCGTGGCGGATGACCTTCGCCAGCAGGTTTTGACCCTGATCCGCGAAGGCCGCAACGACGCCGAGATTAAAGATTATTTTCTGGCGCGCTATGGCGACTTCATTCTTTACCGGCCGCAAGTGAAACCGGTGACTTGGGCCCTATGGTTCGGGCCTTTTGTGCTGCTGCTGATTGGCGCGGGCGTGGTGGTTCGCGTCGTGCGAAGCCAGCGCAGCACCGGCGCTGGCATCACGCCAGCCGACGACCGACACGACTGGTGAGCACTAAATGACTGCGTTTTTTTTAGCCGCTGCGGCCCTGATTGCCTTGGCCTTTGCGTTCTTGCTGCCCGCCGTGTGGCGCGATGCCCGACGCTCGGCGCTGGTGATCTGCGCCCTTCTGCCGCTGAGTGCAGCCGGCCTGTATTGGGGCTTTGGCGAGCCCGATGCCATTGACCCTGCGAACCGTCGCGCTCCGGCCAACATCGAAGAAGCCGTCGCGCAGCTGGAGCGACGTTTGGCGCGCGAGCCCGAGAGCTTCGACGGCTGGGTGCTGCTGGGGCGCACGCGAAAAAATCAGGGCAGCGACCGCGTTGCTGCGGGTCAAATGGACGCGGCCATGGCCGACTACGCGGCGGCGGCTGATGCGCTGCGTCGTGCGCAGACCATTGCTCCGGATGAAGTGGATCTGCGCGTGGAGCTGGCGGAAGCCCTCTCCCTGGCGAACGCGGAACGGCAGTTCGACGCGGAGGCCACGGCCCTGCTCGACTCGGTGCTGGCGGTGCAGCCGGCCCACCCGCGGGCGCTGTGGTTTCGCGGTATTGCCGCCATGCAGTCGGGCGATGCGCCCGGCGCGGTGAGTCGCTGGGAGGCCCTGATTCCCTTGGTCGACGAGGCCACTGCTGCGGCCGTTCGCGGGCAGGTGGTTGCGGCTCGCGCCAGCGCCGGATTGCCGCCGATGGACCCCGCCTCAAACGTCGCACCGGCGCCCGCAGCCAATGCAGCGAGTACCGTCACCGTGCGCGTCGAAGCAGACCCTGCCCTACTGGCCACGCTTCCGCCCAGCGCGGTGCTCTTCGTCTTTGCCCGCAATGCCGACGCACCCGGTCCACCGGTGGCGGTGAAGCGCGTGGATCAGGCGCAACTGCCGCTCACGGTGACGCTCAGCGACGCCGATCGCGTGATGCCTACGGCTCTGCTGTCGACCACGGCACGCGTTGAAGTCTCGGCGCGCTTCGCGCGAAGTGGTGCGCTGACGACCGACAACGAGGACTTGATCGCTAAGCCCGCCGTCGCCCAGCTCGGTGCGGCGGAGCCCGTGATGCTGAGGCTGGAAGCCAGCGCTGAAGACCGCAGCAATTGATCGCGCCGCGCCCATGACCGAATTCATTCCGCCAGGCTCGCACTTCATCGACCTGCCCTCGCCGATGCCCATGCGTCGCGGTGGCGCGTTGCACGGTGCGAGGCTTGCCTACGAGACCTGGGGCCAGTTGAACGCAGCGGGCGACAACGCCGTCTTGATTCTTCCCGGCCTGTCGCCGAATGCACACGCCGCGAGCAGTGCCGCCGACCCGGAACCCGGCTGGTGGGACGGCATGCTGGGCGCGGGCAAGCCCATTGATACCGATCGCTGGTTTGTCGTTTGCGTGAACCCACTCGGCAGTTGCAAAGGCTCGACCGGCGCGGCTTCGATTAACCCGGCCAGCGGCGAGAACTACCGCCTCGACTTCCCTGATCTAAGCGTGGAAGACGGCGCCGACGCCGCCGCGCATTTGCTGCAGCGGCTTGGCGTGCAGCAGCTCGACACGGTCATCGGCAACTCGATGGGCGGCATGAGCGCGCTGGCCTTGTTGCTGCGCCATCCGGGCATCGCGCGCCGGCACATCAACATCAGCGGCAGCGCGCGTTCGCTGCCGTTTTCCATCGCCATTCGCTCGCTGCAGCGCGAGGCCATTCGCCTTGACCCGCAGTGGAACGAAGGCCGCTACGACGACACCCACTACCCCGAGAGCGGCATGCGCATGGCGCGCAAGCTCGGCGTCGTCACCTATCGCTCGGCGATGGAGTGGGACGGCCGATTCGGCCGAGTGAAGTTTGAAGCCGAGTGCCGCGAGGACGACCCCTTCGGCCCCGAGTTCGAGGTTGAGCGCTACTTGGAAGGCCACGCGCGGCGATTTGTGCGCCTGTTCGACCCGAACAGCTATCTGTATTTGTCGCGCTCGATGGACTGGTTCGACGCCGCCGACTACGCGCCGCCCGCCGACTGCGGTGCCGACAGCGACGAAGACAGCCGTGTTCTGGCGGCCTTGGCCACGGTGCGGCTAGAGAAGGCGCTCGCCATCGGCGTCCACACCGACATCCTGTTCCCCCTGCAGCAGCAGGAGCAGATCGCGGAAGGCCTTGAAGCAGCTGGCGCCGAGGTCGAATTCGTGGCGCTGGACTCGCCCCAGGGCCATGACGCGTTCCTGGTCGATATCGAGCACTACAGCCCGGCCATCGGCGGCTTTCTGAACCGCCTGCCGGCGCCATGACAGCCCCGCTGTTAGAATAGGGGGCTTGTTGCACGACTCACGAGAACGACATGCTTACCCTGGATTTTCCCGGTAGCGGCGAACT
>JBBQIA010000058.1:0-8621 GCA_038324485.1 Lysobacterales bacterium | reverse complement strand
ACCAGCTTCAACACGCGTGAGCGCAGCGCCGATGTGGACGCCGCAAGCGGCACCATCCAACTGAAAAATCGCGATCAGCAGGTCAGCGCGCCCTATGTAGCCGGCGTAGTCGATCGCCAGCTGGTCACGATTGCGCTGATGCAGGCCGTCGCCGCAGGCCGTCGCGGCGCGCAAGCCTTCAGCGTCGCCGGTCGCGACGCCGTGGAAGCACAGTCATGGACCATTGGCGCACTCGAGGCCGTTCCTGGCGACGCGGCCCGCACAAAGGGCTGGCGCGTCGAGCGTCAACGCGAGAGCGCCGACGGCCGCAGCACGCAGCTGTGGTTGGCCGCCGATGGCGGGCATCTGCCGCTACGCATCCTGCAGCGCGAGGACGACGGCGAAAGCATCGAAATGCGCCTGCTGTCCCGCCAGTAAAACGCCCGCCGCGAATCAGCTGAGCAGGCTGCGCCAGCCGATCTCGACCAAGCTCCACAACAGCGGCCACGCTTTGAAGAGCGCCCACGCCGTCATCGCCATCGCGACGAACACTTTGTACAACGCGATGAAGTAGCCAATCGTCACTAGCAGCCAAAACACGCCGAAAACGAACATCAGGCCATCGTCGGCCAACAGCGCCAGCGCGGCGCAGATGATGGCGAGCGCCGGCAGCAGGTTGTTGAGCGGAATGCCGCCGACCGGAATCGCGAGAATCAAGGCCGAGACCATCACCAAACTGCCGGCAATCCGATGCCCGCGGCGACCCTCGGTCCAATGGCCTAAGCGCGGACGAACAATCTTCGCCGCCCAACCCAGCACCTTGCGCGCCGCCATGGCCAGCTGGCGCCATTGCGCCGAGTCCAGCCGCGCGTCGCCCAGCGACGCGGGTAGCCATTGCCGCGCGTCACCACGGGCCAACTGCCAGCCAATCGCCGCCCACGCCAAACCGCCGAAGGTGCCGAGCGGGCCGAGCGAAATGGGCTGCAAGAAAGGCAGGCACAGCACGATCAAGGTGAAGGCAAAGGCCGATGTACCGCCCTGCGACAGCACTTCACCGATGCGCGGCGGTGAGGGCGCAGCAGCGGCGGCATCCAGCGCCGCCAAAATGTCTTCGCCAATGCGCTGCATTGATTAGCTGGGCAAGCGACGAATGCGCGCGCCGAGTCCGTTCAACTTTTCTTCGATGTTCTCGTAGCCGCGATCGATGTGATAAATCCGGTCGACCGTGGTTTCGCCTTCGGCCACCAGACCGGCCAGCACCAGCGAGGCCGAGGCACGCAGGTCGGTGGCCATGATCGGCGCACCGGTCATGCGCGCCACGCCGCGGATGATCGCGGTGTTGCCCTCGATCTGAACGTCGGCGCCAAGACGCGCCAACTCGTTCAAATGCATGAAGCGATTTTCGAAGATGGTCTCGGTGATCACGCCCACGCCCTCGGCGATGGTGTTCATCGCGGCGAACTGCGCCTGCATGTCGGTCGGGAACGCCGGATACGGTGCGGTGGTCAGACTCACAGACTTCGGCCGCTTGCCGCGCATGTCCACTTCAATAAAGTCCACGCCGGTGTTTACGTGGGCGCCGGCCTCTTCCAGCTTGGCGAGCACGGCATCCATGGTATCGGCGCGGGTCTTCTTCGCCATAACCCGACCGCCGGTCATGGCGCCGGCCACCAAAAAGGTGCCGGTTTCGATGCGATCAGGCAGCACGTCATAACGGCCGCCGTGCAGACGGTCGACGCCATGAATGGTGATCTTGTTGCTGCCTGCACCCTCAACGCAGGCGCCCATCGCATTCAAGCAGTGCGCCAGATCGACCACTTCCGGCTCCATCGCGCAGTTCTCTAAAACGGTGGTGCCCTGAGCAAGCACCGCGGCCATCATGACGTTCTCGGTGCCTGTCACCGTCACCATGTCGAAGACGTAGCGCGCACCTTTCAGCCGCTTCGCCGAGGCCTTAATGAAACCGTCCACGACCTGCACGTCGGCACCCAGCGCCTGCAGACCACGAATGTGCTGATCCACCGGCCGCGAGCCAATCGCGCAGCCGCCGGGCAAGGCCACCTGAGCGCTGCCGAAGCGCGCTAGCAGCGGGCCCAGCACCAAGATCGAAGCACGCATCGTTTTCACCAACTCGTACGGCGCGACGGTATTGGTCACCTGGCGCGGGTCGGCGGTGATGGTCAGCTTTTCATCGACGATGAGCTGCACGCCCATTTCGCCGAGCAACTCCATCGTCGTGGTGACGTCGTGCAGGTGCGGCACGTTGCCGATTTCCACGGCACTGTCAGCCAGCAAAGTGGCGCAGAGAATGGGCAACACGGCGTTTTTCGCGCCGGAAATCTGCACTTCGCCGTTCAGCGGTTCGCCGCCGGTAATTACGATCTTGGCCATCTCAGCTCCGCTCGGCTTCTTCAGGGGTCAGGGTACGCAGAGCGAGCGCGTGAATCTCGCCGCCCATGCGTTCGCCGAGGGTCGCGTAGACCATTCGGTGGCGGGCCAATGGCAATTTTCCGGCAAAGACCGGGCTTACGACGGTGGCTTCGAAGTGGACGCCATCGGCGCCTTCGACGTGGACCCGGGCACCGGGGAGGCCAGCTTCGATGAGCTGGCGCACGAAATCTGCGTTCATGTGGGAGGCGAGGTGAGGCAGGACGCCTGCCGTAAACTAGGGCGGTCATTGTACCCCCAAGGGTCCCCATGAGCGCCCGTCCGGCTGCCGCGTCGCCCGTTGTCCCCGATCTCGCTGCTGCGGGTCGTCGCGTTGTGACCGAGGAAGCCCGCGCGCTGTCGGCCTTGGCCGACCGCTTGGGCGATGCCTTCGAGTCGGCCTGCCGTCTGATCTTGGCCTGCCGAGGCCGCGTGGTCTGCACCGGCATGGGCAAGTCGGGACACATCGCCCGGAAAGTGGCGGCCACGCTGGCCTCGACCGGCACGCCCGCCTTCTTCATGCATCCCGGCGAGGCCAGCCACGGCGACTTGGGCATGGTCACCGAGGACGATGTGGTGCTGGCCCTGTCCTATTCCGGCGAAAGCGACGAGATTTTGATGATCGCACCCGCCCTCACTCGGCTCGGCGTTCCGCTAATCGCCATGACCGGGCGCCCGGCCTCGTCAATGGCGCGCCTCGCGGCCGTGCATCTCGACATCTCAGTGCCCTCCGAGGCCTGCCCGCACAACCTCGCCCCCACGACCAGCACCACCACCTCGCTAGCCCTGGGCGATGCGCTGGCCGTGGCCGTGCTCGAAGCCCGCGGGTTTACGCCAGAGGACTTCGCCCGGTCGCACCCGGCCGGCGCGCTGGGGCGACGCCTCCTACTGACCATCCGCGACGTGATGCACGCCGACGCCGACGTGCCTTGCGTGGGCACTGATGCGTCCATCGCGGAAGCCTTGGTGGTGATGAGCCGCGGCCGCCTCGGCATGACCGCCGTCGTCGGCGCGGACGGCCGATTGGCCGGCGTCTTTACCGATGGCGACTTGCGCCGCGCGCTCGATGATCCCGACTTGGACGTTCGCCGAGACGCCGTAGCTAAGGTGATGGGACGCTCGCCGAAGACCATTGGTCCCGAGGCCTTGGCCACGGCCGCCGTCCACGCGATGGAGGAATTCAAGGTCAACGCCTTGGTCGTCGTGGACGAGCAGCAGCGCGTCGTCGGCGCGCTCAACTTCATCGATCTGCTGCGCGCACGGGTGGTGTGACCATGGCTTTTTTGCACCACGCGGACTATCCCGCCGACATTCGCGAGCGCGCCGCACGCATCCGCCTCGCCTGCTTCGACGTCGATGGCACGCTCACCGACGGCCGCCTGTGGCTGGATGCGGAAGGCCGCGAGCTGAAAGCCTTCCACATCCTCGACGGCATGGGCCTGCGTCTACTGGAAGACAACGGCGTGCGCGTGGCCCTGATGACGGCCCGCCAAAGCGCCGCCGCTGAAGCTCGCGGCCGCGAACTGCGGGTGAGCGAGGTGCACATTGGCGTCAAGGACAAGCGCGCGCTGCTCGAATCCCTGTGCGCGAAGTACGGCCATAACGTCGACGCAGCCGCGATGATGGGCGATGACCTCGTTGATCTGGGCGCGCTCTCGGTCGCGGGCTTGTCGGTCGCGCCAGCCAACGCCCACGCCTGGGTCAAAGAGCGCGTGCACTGGCGCACTCGCGCCGGCGGCGGAGAAGGCGGTGCGCGCGAGCTTTGCGACCTAATCCTCGGCGCACAGGGCAAGGCCGACGCCATCGTGCAGGGCTTCCTGTCTTGAATCGCTTGTGGCTAGGCCTGTGGCTGACGCTCGGCGTCACGGTGACGGGCCTCGCGCTGTGGTGGATGCGCGAGCCGCCCCCGCAGCAAGCAGTCGACGACCGCGCCGATTACCGGCTTGAGGGTTTCGAAATGACCGCGCTGCGCAAAGATGGCAGTGAGGGCTTCTCCGTTACCGGCCCCCTGCTTGAGCGCGATACCGAGGCGAAGACCACCGTCCTGACCGAGCCCCGCTTCGGCTTTCCCGGAAAAACACCGGATCAGCGATGGGATGCGCGAGCCGCCAGCGCATGGATCGGTGCCGACAACAGCGAGGTGCGCCTACTGGGCGGCGTCGAGATGCTGGGCCCGCCCGACGAGGGCGGTCGGCAGGTGCGGTTCAGCACCGATCACTTAAGTGTGTTCACTGAAACCGAACGCGCGGCGACCGACGCCGCGGTGACCGTCACCCAAGGGCGCTCTATACTTCAGGCGACCGGCCTCGAGGTGGATATGCAGGCCCAACGCTATGAGCTCCTTGCCGATGTCGACGCCACGTTCTATCCCAACGCTACTCGTCGTCCTGCTGCCGCTGCTGCTGGCCGCCCCAGGCCTTGAGGCCAAGAAAGGCGACCGCGATCAGCCCATGGGCATTCGCGCCGATCGCCAAACCGGCGGTTTGGGCGACAACGACAGTGTCGTGCTGTCCGGCAATGTCGAAATCGAACAGGGCAGCCTGAAGGTCAACGCCGCCAGCGCCACGGTGGAGCGTCGTGAGGGCGAATTGCAGCGCATCGTGCTGGAAGGGTCGCCTGTGCGCATTCAGCAGCGCAGCGAGCGCGACGAAACCATCGACGCCAGTGCAGCCCGCGTCACCTACGCACCGAACGACGAAATCATGCTGCTGGCTGGCAACGCTCGCGTGGCCCAGCCGCGCGGCGAACTCGCGGCCGAGACCATTCGCTACAACCTCGACACCGGCACCATCGACAGCGGCGGTGACGGCAATCGGGTGCAAATGACCATCCAGCCGAAGCAGCGCGCGGCCGCCAACTGATGCTGTCAGCGCGGGCTCTCACCAAGCGCTATCGAAAGCGCGAGGTCGTTAAAGATTTTGGATTCGATCTGCATCCCGGCGAAGTCGTCGGGCTGCTGGGCCCGAACGGCGCCGGCAAAACCACCTGCTTTTACATGGTGGTGGGCCTGGTTCCGAACGACGGCGGCGAAATTCTGCTGGACGGCAAAGACATCAGCGGCTTGGCGATGCATCAGCGTGCTCGCTTAGGTATCGGCTACCTGCCTCAAGAAGCCAGCGTCTTTCGCAGTCTGTCTGGCGCCGACAATGTCCGCGCCGCCCTCGAACTGCGCGAAGACCTCTCGCCGCCTCAGCGCGAGGCCCTTCTGGGCGCCCTGCTCGACGAACTGCACATCTCCCATGTGTCTGATCAGCCGGGCGAAAGCCTTTCGGGCGGCGAACGTCGGCGCATTGAAATTGCTCGCGCGCTCGCCACTAATCCGCGCTACATGCTGCTCGACGAACCTTTCGCGGGCGTGGACCCGATCTCGGTCGGTGAAATCCAAGGGATCATTCGTCATCTCAAGCAACGCGGCATTGGCGTGCTCATTACCGATCACAACGTTCGCGAAACGCTGGGGATCTGTGATCGCGCGTACATCCTTAATGCTGGCACCGTGCTGGCCGAAGGCGCACCGAACGACGTCTTGATGAACCCCGACGTCCGCCGCGTGTACCTCGGCTCTAGCTTCACGATGTAGCCCATGAAGGCCGCGCTGCAGGCCAAGCTGGGCACCTCGCTCGCGCTCACTCCGCAGCTGCGCCAAGCCATTCGGCTACTGCAGCTGTCGCAACTTGAGCTCGAAGCCGAGCTCCTGGCCTTGGTTGAGGCGAATCCACTGCTTGAGCTGGTTGAGCCCGGCGATGGCACTGACACGGATGCACCGGCTGCTGAAAGCGATGAGCCGGCCGCCGACAGCGCAGACACCAACGCCGAAGGCGAGGACGGCGAGGACTTCGGCGACGACTGGTCGCTCGATGACGACACCGGGCCACGCAGCGGCGACGCCTTTGAGGATCGCGAGGACAACGACAGCGCCGGCGAACCCGGACTGCACGAGCACCTCGCTTGGCAGCTGCGCATGAGCGTGCATTCCGAGCGCGATCAGATGCTCGGCGAGGCCCTCATCGATGCGCTGGATGACGACGGCTACCTCACCGAAACGCTGGAGGCTCTGCCCGCAGCCCTGCCGGCCGGATTTGACGCCAGCGCCGACGACTTCCGACCCATCCTGCATTTGGTGCAGCAGTTCGATCCCATTGGCTGCGGCGCGCGCGATCTCGCCGAATGCCTTGTCCTGCAGCTCAGCGCGCTGGCCAGCGACACGCCGGGCCTTGCGTTGGCGCGGCAATTGGCCGAACAGCACTTGGACGCGCTGGCTCGGCATCGCGACGACAAGCTCGCGATCGAACTGCAGGTCACGCCGGAGGCCATGGGCGAGGCCGCCGCGCTGCTAAAAAGTCTCGACCCAAAACCCGGCGCGCGCTTCGGCGGTGCCACCACCGAATACGTGCAGCCGGACGCCATCGCCCTGCGCCAGCGAGGCGTCTGGCGGGTTCGCATGGCCCGCGGCGGCAATCGTCTGCGCTTGAACACCTATTACCAAGGCCTGATCGGCCACTGCAGCCGCGATGACGACGCCTACCTTCGCGGCCAGTTGCAGGAAGCGCGCTGGCTGCTGAAAGCGCTCGAAAACCGCGGCGAGACCCTGCAACGCGTCGCCGAAGCCATCGTTCGCGCGCAAAGCGGCTTCCTCGACCACGGGGCGGAAGCCATGCGTCCGCTGACCCTGCGCGAGGTCGCCGAGCAGCTGGAACTGCACGAATCGACCATTTCACGTGCCACCACGCGCAAATACCTGCGCACCCCACGCGGCACCTTCGAATTCAAGTATTTCTTCCGCTCCGGCGTGGCCACCGAACACGGCGGCGCGGCCGCCTCGACCGCTGTGCAGGCCATGATCAAGAAGCTCATCGACGCCGAACCACGCGATAAACCGCTTTCTGATCAGGTGCTTGCCGATCTACTGAAGGCCAGCGGCATCAACGTCGCCCGCCGCACCGTGGCCAAATACCGCGAAGGCTTGGGCCTTCCGTCATCATCCGAGCGCGGCGGCGGCTAAGCGCGAAATGTCTCGGAATTTGACGCAGGTCGAATACGTCCGCCCCCCCTACGGGGGTATGCTTTGCCCAGCGATGCTTTGTTTGTCCCACCGAGGAGAACGCGCTCATGCGCCTTGAAGTCAGCGGCCACCAGATCGAGATCACCCCCGCGCTGAAAGAGTTTGTGAACGGAAAGCTAGAGCGGGTCGAGCGACACTTCGACCATCATCTCGACATCCGCGTGCTGCTTTCGGTTGAAAAGCTGGTGCACAAAGCAGAAGCCACGCTGACGCCTCGCGGCAAGGCACTGCACGCCGAAGCGGAAGCTTCGGACATGTATGCCGCCATTGACTTGCTGGTCGACAAGCTCGATCGCATCGTGCTCAAAGAAAAAGAGCGCATGACCGATCATCACCGCGGCGAGTCTGCGGCCCGCTCCGACAGCTTCGGCTGATCATCGCTTCCGGATTGCGTTAACGCCCATGCACCTTCTTGACCTCTTAACGCCCGCGCGTGTTCTCGCGGGCGTTAAGGTTTCCAGCAAAAAACGACTTCTCGAACAGCTCGCGCAGCTTCTTGGCGACGGCGATGCCGACCGAGAGCGCGCGCTGTTTGACAGCCTCTGCCAACGCGAGCGTTTGGGCAGCACGGGTCTCGGCCACGGCGTAGCGATTCCGCACGGCCGAAGTGCAGCACTCGGCGTCGCCACCGGAGCTTTTGTTCGACTTTCGGAGCCGGTGGATTTCGGCGCTAGCGACGGCGAGCCCGTCGACTTGCTGTTTGCACTTGCCGTGCCCGAACACTTCACCCAGCAACACCTCGTCTTGCTGGCACAGCTGGCCGAGATGTTTGCTGACGACGCCTTCCGCCAGCGACTGCGCTCGGCCGCCGACAGCGAGGCCGTGTATCGGCTGATCGCCGAATGGCGCCCGGGACAGTCTGCAGCCGCCTGAGCACGGCGCCGGAATGCTGCCGCGACGCCTCACCGCTCGTGAACTCTTCGACCAGCAGCGCGACCGTTTAGGCCTGCGCTGGCTTTCCGGACAGGCCGGTGGCGAGCGCGCGATTGAGTCCGAAGAACACCGCACGCGCCGACCCTCACTGGCCGGCTACCTCAACGTCATCCATCCCAATAAGGTGCAGATTCTCGGCCGCGAGGAACTGCAGTGGCTGGATTCGCTCGACGCGCGTCAGCGTTGGGAAACCCTGCAAAAAATCTTCAGCTTCGGGCCG
>JBBQIA010000057.1:0-8666 GCA_038324485.1 Lysobacterales bacterium | reverse complement strand
TCGGCGGCGGTGATCGTGATCATGCGCGGCACGCCCTCGGCCAAGTTGCGGCCCGAGACCTCCATGCTGCGCGGCTCTTTTTGCGGATAGGCGCAGCCAATTTCGAGCTTGATGCGCTCTGCGGTGGCTTCGCCGATCAGGGTGCCGTGGTGGCGACGAACGTAATTGATGATGCCTTCGTCGAAGCGGTCGCCGCCGATGCGCACCGACTGCGCGTAGACGATACCGTTCAAGGAGATCACCGCGACTTCGGTGGTGCCGCCGCCGACGTCGATGACCATCGAGCCAGAGGCCTCGCCCACCGGAATGCCGGCGCCAATCGCGGCCGCCATCGGCTCTTCAATCAAGAACACATCGCGGGCACCGGCTTCCAACGCCGACTCCTTGATGGCGCGACGCTCGACTTGGGTCGAACCACAGGGCACGCAAATCAACACGCGCGGGCTGGGACGCAGCAAGCGGCTGGTGTGCACCTTCTTTATGAAATGCTTGAGCATCTCTTCGGTATAGGTGAAATCGGCGATGACGCCGTCTTTCATCGGCCGGATGGTGGTGATGTTTCCCGGCGTGCGACCCAGCATGCGCTTGGCCTCGGCACCGACGGCGGCCACGGCCTTGGCCGAGCCACCGCCGCGGTCCTGACGCACCGCCACGACCGACGGCTCGTTGAGCACAATGCCCTGGCCGCGAACGTAAATCAGGGTGTTCGCCGTGCCGAGGTCAATCGACAGGTCGTTGGAAAATAGACCACGGAGCTTCTTGAACATCAGGGGATAGGCCGTAAATAGGCTGAAAGCAAGCGTTACAGGGTACCAACCGCTGCCCTGCCCCCACAAGGAAAAACCCCGTTAATGCGGGTATCCTTCGCGATCCGTGCTGGGGCTGCCGCCCTGAGAGGATTGTCTGGATGAGCGCTGCCCTGATCTGTGGTTCCTTGGCCTACGACACCATCATGGTGTGTCCCGACCAGTTCAAAAACCACATCCGTCCCGACAAAGTGCACATTCTGAACGTGTCTTTCTTGGTGCCGCGGATGCGTCGCGAATTCGGCGGCTGCGCCGGCAACATCGCCTACAACCTGCATTTGCTGGGCGGAAAGCCCATTCCGATGGCCACCGTTGGCATTGATTTCGCCCCGTACCGCGAGCACTTCGACGCATTAGGCATTCCGCTGACGCATGTGAAGGAAATCGCCGATCTTTACACCGCGCAGGCCTTTATCACGACGGACCTCGACGACAACCAGATCACTGCCTTTCATCCGGGCGCGATGATGCGCAGCTTTGAAAACCACGTGCGCGACGTGTCGGACGTGGCCTTTGGCATCGTGGGCCCGGACGGCTACGAGGCCATGCTTCAGAACTGCACCGAATTCGCGGAGTGCGGCATCCCCTTCATCTTCGACCCCGGCCAGGCCATGCCGCTTTACAACGGCGAAGAGCTGCGCCAGATGATCGACCAAGCCACCTATGTGACGGTCAACGACTACGAGTCGAGCCTGCTGCAGGAGCGCACCGGCTGGTCGGCGCAAGACATCGCGAAGAAGGTCAAGGCCTACTTCATTACCCGCGGCCCCAAGGGCTCGGAAGTGCACACCGCCGACGGCATGATCCACATTCCCGCGGCCACGGCCATCCGCGTGGTCGACCCCACGGGCTGCGGCGACGCCTACCGTGCCGGCCTGATTTTTGGGTTCATGAAGGGTCTGGATCTGGCCACTACGGGCCGCATCGCCAGCCTGATGGGCGCGCTAAAAATCGAGCAGATTGGCCCGCAGAACCAGCGCTTCGACTATCCGGAGTTTGCCGAGCAGTTCCGACAGCAGTTTGGGTACGCGCTGTAAGTCTTAAAGATCAGTCGCTTGCAGGACGCCTTACGGGTTTCTGAGGAAGAGAATCAACCGGCACTGGACACGAAGTGAAGGAAGCATTAAATCTTGTCATTGGTCACATTGCCATCACGGCAAAGACCCGGCCTCGATCGAGCTTCGCGTCCAGTCCGCCCCCCGTTGATTCCCTTGCTGCTTCACCACTCAGGACACTCCCAATGACGCAACGACATCCGCTTGCCAGCAGCGTGCAGCGCGCGCTAATGCTGGGCTTCGCGGGCGCGGCCGCCCTTTCGGGCCAAGCCATGGCCCAGACCGCCCCTCAGGGCGAGGAAGCCAAGACCCTCGATACGATCACCGTCACTGGTTCGCGCATTCGTCGCGTGGACACGGAAACGGCCACACCGATCTTTGCCATCGACCGCGAGGCCATTGAGCGCACCGGCGCCGCCACCATTGGTGATTTCCTGCAGGACATCCCGGCGATTTCCGGTGCAGCCACCAACCCATCCGTCAATAACGGCGGCGGCACCGGCGCGGCCACCGTCTCGCTGCGCGGCTTGGGTGACACCCGCACGCTAACCCTGCTGAACGGTCGGCGCATGGTCTATAACGACATCAACTCGATCCCGATGGCCGCCATCGCGCGCGTTGAAGTACTGAAGGGCGGCGCCTCGGCCATTTACGGCACCGACGCCATCGGTGGCGTCGTCAACTTCATCCTGAAGCGCGACTTCGACGGCGGCGAGCTGTCGGTCGGCTACGGTGAATCCGCGCAGGGCGACGCCGACCGCACCACGGCCAACGTCACCTACGGCTGGTCGGGCGATCGCGGCAACGTGCTGTTAAACCTCAACTACAACGACACCGGCGGCGTGAACGCTGCTGATCGCGACTACTCGCGCAATGCCCTGACGCTCTACTCCGGCACCGTCACGGTAGGCGGCTCCAGCCGCACCACCACGGGCCGCTACTCGGTGCCGCGCTCAAACGCTGCAGCGAATGGGATTAATTGCGCCGGCACGGCCGCCAACGTTGCCCTGACGCGCATTGAAGGGCGCCCGGGCACCAGCTGGTCGGACTTCCGCTGCTTCAACAACGCGACCGACCTGTTCAACTATCAGGCCGTGGGCAACCTGCAGCTCACCCCGCAGGAGCGCGCCGGCCTTTTCTTCTCCGGTCGATTCAACGTCACCGATTCAACGACGGCCTACGCGGAAATTTATAACCAGAGCACGCGCAGCTACGGCCAGATTGCCCCGCTGCCCTTCGACGCCCGCCCGGGTCAGGACGAAGTGCTGATCTCGCCGCAGAGCGTGTTTTGGCCCTTCCCGGGCCTGACCACTGGCCTCTCGGGCAACGACCTGCGCCTGCGCCTGTCCGCCATCGGCAACCGTCGCTTTTCCTTCAATACGGACGTCATCCAGATTTCGACCGGCCTTGAAGGCCTGTTGGGCGACTCCTCGTGGAGCTACGACGCCGGCATGACCTACGGCAAGCTGGAGCAAGAGGGCCTCTCCACCGGCTATCTGTTCACCCCGGCACTCGGCAACGCGCTTGGCCCGTCCTTCCGCGACGGCGGCGGCGTTCTGCGCTGCGGCACGCCCGGTAGCATTATCAGCAACTGCACGCCGGTGAACTTCTTCGGCGATCTGAGCTCGGCCTCGGATCAGGCGGCATTGGCCAGCATCTCCGCGCCGTCCATCAACCGCACCGACGTCTCCCTGAAGAACTTCTACGCCAACCTGTCTGGCGACCTCTTCGAGCTACCGGCCGGCATGGCGGCAGCGGCGTTCGGCGCCGAGTATCGCGAAGAGAGCTCGGCCTTCGAGCCCAGCTTCTTGGCCGTCGTTGATCCCGCGAACTACACCTGCTTGATCTCGTCGGAAGCCTGTACGACTCGCGCCGTGGGTGCGTTCGACGTGACCGAACTCTATGGTGAAGCCCTGTTCCCGCTGCTGGCCGACGCGCCCTTCGCGCAGAGCCTCAACGCGACTGTCGGTCTGCGCTGGTCGGATTACTCGACCTTCGGCAGCACGACGAACTGGAAGGTCGGTCTTGAATGGCGTCCGATTGACGAACTGCTGGTTCGTGGCACGGTCGACAAAGTCTTCCGCGCGCCGACCATCAACAACCTGTTCCAAGGTGATTCGGCTTCCTCCGACAGCTTCTCCGACCCGTGCAATCGCTGGCGCGGCGCGGCCGTCGGTAGCCCGCAACGTCTGGCCTGCCAGAACGTGGCGACGGACGGCAGCTTCAATCAGACGGACACGCAGCTCTCGGCGATCAAGGGCGGCAATGCCGGCCTGCAGCCGGAAGAGGGCAAGGTCTTTACCTACGGCGTGGTGTATGACCCGGGTTGGCTGGAGGGCGCCTCGTTCTCCATGGACCTGTGGCGCATCTACTTGAATGACACCATCGGCACCGTCGGCACGCAGACCATCCTCAACAACTGCTTCAACAATGGTCAGTTCTGCAACCTGTTCTCGCGTCTGCCGACCGGCGAAATTCTTCGCCTGTTCGATCGAAACGCGAACGTCGGGCGTACTGACACACAGGGCGTCGACGTCGGCCTGAAGTACCGCTTGAACGACACCGACTGGGGCGACTTCCGCGTCTCGCTCGACACCACCTACACCTCACAGTTCGACGTCAAGACGATCGTTCTCGGCGAAGTGGTGGCGGAACAGTTCCTCGCCGGCACCTTCCTTTCGCAGGCAAATGGCGGTCTAGGCAACTACAGCCGCGTCCGCTCGCTGGGCTCCTTGGGCTGGTCGATGGGCGACTGGGAAGCACAATGGACCTCGCGCTTCGTCAGCGGCTTTAGCGTCGGCGCCATCTTCCCGAACACCCGCACCAACACCTGTGCGGACTTGGGCTTGGCGATCGTCGCCGGCGGCACACCGGGCTGCCAGTTCGATCGCGGCGCGCAGACCTACCACAGCCTGCAGGTCGGCTATAAGCTCGAAGCCTTCAACGCCAAGCTGCAGCTCGGCGTCGACAATGTGGGCGACAAGCAGCCGCCGATCATCTATCAGAACAACTCGCTCAACGGTAATACCGACGAGCGCACGTTCGACACCGTGGGTCGCTACTACTGGACCAGTGCCACCATCACGTTCTGATCGAAGCGGCACTCAGGCTCCGGGGCGATACGCCCCGGGGAATGAACATCGACACGCCGCGCGGGGCAACTCGCGCGGCGTTTCTTTTCGCGGACTCGCCGACTAGTCGATGCTGTAACCGAAGCGCTCGGCCCACGGCGCCAACACGTCAAGCACCTCGCCATCGAACCACGGACGCCACTGCTGCCAGCGCCCCACCGCACGCGAGTTCACAGGCTTCACCACCTGTGTGTAGCTGGGCGTACTGATGACCCCGCGCCGCTTGGCGCGCTCGGTGAACGACAACAAGTCCGCCTGCCAATCCAGACCAAGGAAGGCGAACAAACGCCGCCCTTCGGCTTCGACATCCGCCACCAAGTCTTCGTAGCGCAGCACGTGCATCGGCACGGCAATGGCGTCGCGAAAGCTGAAATAGGTGTGGAATACGCGATCGTACATTCGCGCCGTGCTGGCCAAGGTTTCGAAGGTGAGAGCGAAAGCCGGCGCGCGGAAGTTTTGCATCCAGCACGAGAGCACAACGTCGCAAGGATGGCGCAGCGCCAGAACGGCCTGCGCATCCGGAAAGAGCAACGCCACCAGCGGCAGGCGCACCAGATACAGCGGGTTTTTATCGACCGGACGTCGGCCGCCAAGGTCGGGGCGCTGACGATCCACGTCGGAAAAATAGCGGCGTCGATCATCGCGACGCTGCTCGGCATCCACGTGCGCCAAACCGCCTGGATAGCCGTGCGGGGTGGCGTTCATCCGCGTCACCAGCCGCTGCAAGAAGGGCTGCTCATCGAACGACGCGAGCGCCGGATGGGCGTCGAGCAGCTGTTCGAGCAAAGTGGTGCCCGAGCGCGGAAACCCGACGACGAACAGCGGGTCACGACGACCGTCATCGACGCCCTCGCGCAGATTGGCGGGCAAAGGCGGCACCTCACGATCTAGCGCGGCCAGCAGGCCGTCCTCGCGCTGCAGGTCGGGATGCGCGGCCTCGACCATGGCGCGACGCTCCGCGTGCCCGAGCGAGAACGCCGCGACGGCGGCTGGAAGATCACCGTCCTCCACTCAGGCCTTGCCCAGTTCGAAGCGCAGCTGCGTGCGCAGGGCCGGGTCGAACGGCGGATGACGTAACACCGCCTCAAACCCGCGCCGCGCGGCGCCCGCGTCACCGCGACGCGCGGCCAAACGCGCATCCAGCTGGGCCAAGGCGCTTTCCAACTCGGCGTCGCCAGTGACCGTGCCCAAGTCGATGGCGGCACGCGCCGCTTCGGCATCGTCCAAACGGTTGTGGCGCTCGTGGCAGGTCGCGAGGCCCATCAGAGCACCGGGGTTCCGCGGGGCTTCGCGCAACAGCGCTTCGAAGGCCGCTTGGGCCTCGGCGTATTGGGCCAAATTGAGCTGAATTTCGGCCGCTTCGAGCCGGAGCGCCATGGGCAAGGCGGGATCGCGCAGCTCGGCCAAACTCGCCATCGCGCGATCGGTTTCGTCGAGCGCAAACAGCACGCGTGCCTCGAACAGGCGGAACTCAGCGTCTCCCGGCGCCTCCGAGACAGCGCGCTGGATACAGACGTGTGCCGGCAGCGGCCGGCCGTGAGCCAGCTCCGATCGTGCCAGCGCGAAGAACGTTCCGGCGCTGCGATCGCCTCGCTGAAAGGCCTGCTGCAGCGGCGCCAGCGCGTCTTTCTCCCGGCCGACTTCACACAGCGCGTTGCCGAGATTGGACCAATGTGCCGCCACGTCGGGCTGCAGCACCACCAGCGCCTCAAAGTGCGGCAAGGCCTCGCCAGCCCGACGCTGAGCAGCGAGGGCCAGCGCCAAGATCACCGTCCAGTCCGTCGCCGCACCCCCGCTCTCGTCAATGCCCCCGGCGACGTCGAACGCCTCGCGAGCCATCCGCTCGGCTGCGATGGCGTTGCCCGCGTCGAGCGCAGCGAAACCGGCAGCAGGATCGTTCAGGGGCCGTGCGGCCATCGGAGCTCCTTGTCTATGATGCGTTCGCGGCAGCGCGCCGCATCGTAAAGGAATCCCGTGACTCCGGCTCTCGACCCGCGCGACCGACTCTCGCGATGCGTGCAGGTCTTTGACCACGCGCTTCCGCTCGAGGTGTGCCAACTGTTGGTTCAGGGATTCGAAACTCTGCGCGAGCAGCAGGTCGCCAACGGCCGCAACCGCCGCGATTGGCTGGCAGACAGTGCGTGGACCGAGCTTGATATCGGCCCGCTGTCGGACGCAGCGTTCAAGCAATCGCTGATGGAGGCCATCCAACTCAACCTCGCCCGCTACAACGCGGCCCTCGGTCTCAGTCTTCCTGTGCCTGGCACCATGAAGATCAGCGAGTTGATCCTTAAACGCTATCGTCCCGGCGGCGATGAGCGCTTCCAGCCGCATTTCGATTCAATCG
Source organism: Lysobacterales bacterium (assembly GCA_038324485.1). Taxonomy (GTDB): domain Bacteria; phylum Pseudomonadota; class Gammaproteobacteria; order Xanthomonadales; family Xanthomonadaceae; genus Silanimonas. Next base: position 1,327 of record JBBQIA010000057.1, on the reverse strand, counting down.
GCCCGGTGGCGAATCGCTACCTGGTGTTTCTCTGGTACCTCAACGACGTGCACGAGGGTGGCGAAACGGCCTTTGTCGATCTTGATCTGGCCGTGTCGCCGAAGGCCGGACGACTGCTGATGTTTCCGCCGTACTGGATGTTTCAGCATGAAGGCCGTCCGCCTATCAGCGGTGACAAATACATCCTCTCCACCTACCTGATGTTTTGAGACCGACACCGCGCTGATGAACCCCACGCCAAGCACCGACCCGACAGACCGCACCGCGAAGACCCTCTCGGCGCTCGCACGTGCCATCTATGAATTCGCCAGTGACGTGCGCGCGTTCGGTCCACAGGCTGAGGTGGCACTGGCCTCTGCCGGCGGGGCTGAAGCGCAGGCCGCTGCGCTGCTGGCCCATGTGCACGGACTTCGGCAGCAATTGGCCGAGGCCCGACCCGAATGGCTCGATGCGCAGCGCCGCAGACTTGGGCTGGCGGAGAACGCTCGCGATTTGAAGCTGCATCTCGGCTGTGGAGGCCACGCCCTGCCCGGCTGGGTGAATCTGGATGTGCATCCCGCACCGCTGTGTTGGAACGTTCAGTGGGGCCTGCCTTTTGCCGACGGCGCGGCCACACACGTCTTCGTCTCGCATTTGTTTGAGCACTTATTTTTCCCGCACGATGCGATGGCCTTTCTGACCGAACTGCGCCGCGTCCTGGCGCCCGGTGGGCGCCTGCGCGTGGTGGTGCCCGACGTTGCCGGATTGATCGAGGCCTACCAGCGCGGCGATCGTGACTTCTTCGAAGCCCGCGCGGCGCACTGGCCCGGCGCACGCGGCGATGGCCCACTTCTAGCGCAGTTCTTGAACTACGCCGGTGCTGGCCCGGACCCCGGCTACCTCTTTGAGGCCCACAAATTTGGCTACGACTTCGAGACCCTCGCTGCATTGCTGGAGGAAGCCGGTTTTGAGGCCATCGTTCGCAGCCGCTATATGGGCAGCGACGATCCCGCGCTGCGCCTTGACGACCAAAGCGCGGTCGCCAGCGCGGCCCACGGCGGGGCGCACTATTCGCTGTTCGTCGAAGCCATCGCACCGATCGATTCCCGCCCGGCTTCCGCGCCTCTCGCCCAGGCCACGGCAGGCACGTCCACACCCTCGCACCAGAACCCCGCCGCGCGAGCGCGCGAAGCGATGGCGGCGGGCCGTTCGGCCGAGGCCGCTCAACTCTTCGCCGAGGCCCGCGCTCTCGCGCCTCACGATGCGCAAACCGCTCGCGCGCATGGCGTGGCCTTGATGGCGCTTGGTCAGCTCGATGAGGCCGAAGCCGCGCTGCAGAACGCCCAGC
>JBBQIA010000056.1:0-8726 GCA_038324485.1 Lysobacterales bacterium | reverse complement strand
TGTTCCATCCGGACCCGTTCGCGGCTGATCGCCCCAAGTTCCAGATCACCCGCGCGAATGTGGCGCAGTACGGCGAGAACCTGTCGGCCGGCCAGAAAGCGATGTTCCAGCGCTATCCGACCTTCCGCATGGACGTCTATCCGACGCGCCGTTCGGCGTCGTTTCCGCAGCGCACCTATGAGTTCACCAAGACCAACGCCACGCGCTGTCAGCTGATCGCCAATGGCGAAGGCATTCAGAACTGTGCCGAGGGTTTCCCCTTCCCGGTGCCGCAGAACGCTTACGAGCTCATCTGGAACCACAAGCTGAAGTACAAGGGCGTCTCGGGCATTCGTTGGGCGAACCGCGTCGCGCCGACGCCGGGTGGGCAGTACACGATGATTCGCCTGCAGGAGCGCTTGCTGGGCCTGTACTACAAGCCGGGCAATACCTCGGAAAACATCAACAATATCCTCCTGTACTTCCTGCAGGACGTGTTGGGCCCGGCGCGTCTCGCCGGTCAGGTGCTGCTGGTGCATGAAACCTTGAACAACTCGGTGGCGCCGCGTCAGGCGTGGATCTACAACCCGGGTCAGCGTCGCGTGCGTCGTGCCCCGAACGTGGCCTACGACAACCCGGCCACCGCCTCCGACGGCCTGTCGACCAATGACATGACCGACATGTTCAACGGCGCGATGGACCGCTTCGATTGGACGATGGTGGGCAAGAAGGAAATGTATGTCCCGTACAACTCCTACAAAGCCCACAGCGACCAGACGAAGGTGGCCGATCTGGTTCGCCCGGGTCACTTGAACCCCGACTTCATGCGCTATGAGCTGCACCGCGTGTGGGTGGTTGAGGCCAAGGTGAAAACCGGTGCGCGTCACATCAACAGCCGTCGCACCTTCTACCTCGACGAAGACAGCTATCAGATCCTCGCTATCGACCATTACGACGGTCAGGGCGCGATCTGGCGCGTGTCGGAAGCGCCGTCGATCAACTACTACGAAGTGCCCACCTTCTGGTCGACGATTGAATCGCACTACGACCTGAAGTCGGGCCGCTACTTGTCCGGCCTCCTCGACAATGAGGAAGATCGTCCGTTTAACTTCGGCTACCAGGCGACTCCGGCGGACTTCTCGCCGCAGAACCTGCGCTCCGCAGGCGTTCGCTAAGCCGTCGCGCCACGGTCTCTTATCGTGGCGCGTTCTTTTCGCGGGTGGCGCAGCTTAGCGCCGCCCGTTTTTTTTTCATGAGGCCCCGAATGTTCTCCTTGGTCCATCCAAAGCCCGCACTCCTCGCGCTCGGCCTGGCGGCCGCGCTGGTCTTTCCGGTTCCGGCAGTCTTCGCACAGGCGCCGACCGACTCCGCGCTCAAGCCCGCCGAAATCATGCCGATGGCCAGTCGTTCACTGCTGCTGGATGTTGCAGCGGTTGGCGAAACGGTATTCGCCAGCGGCGAGCGAGGCACCGTATTGCGCTCGACCGATCGCGGCGCGACGTGGACCCAGCTGGAGGTGCCCACGCGCCTCGCTTTGACGGCGGTGGCGGTGGTGGGCGATCGCGTTTGGGTGGCGGGGCATTCGGGCCAGATTTTGCATTCCGCGGACGGCGGCGCCACGTGGACGCGACAGCGGCTGGACGTGTGGACGCCCGATTCGATGTCCGGCAATGCCGGCGCGCCGATTCTTGATTTGATGTTCGTGGATGCTAATACCGGATACGCCGTGGGTGCGTTCAGCACCCTGCTGCGGACTACCGACGCCGGCGCGACGTGGCAGGCTTTGGCTGTCAAGCCCAAAGCCGGCGCGGCCGAGGCGAGTGTTGAGGACAGCAGCGCTGACGAAGAAGTCGACGGCGCAGGAAGCTTAAGTAGCAGTGACTGGGTCTTCTCGGACGATGAGCTGATGCTCGACGCCGAAACCGATCCGCATCTCAACGCCATTGCACAGACGCCTGACGGTGCGCTCTACATCGCCGGCGAACGCGGTGCGATGTTCCGTTCGGACAACGGTGGCGAGCGCTGGGATCGATTGACCTTCCCGTACGACGGCTCGATGTTCGGGCTGATGTCGCTCGGCGAAGACCACGTTCTGGCCTTTGGCCTGCGTGGAAATGTCTATGAGACGACCGACGCGGGACAGAGTTGGGCCCAGTTAGAGACCGGGACCGAAGCCACCTTGCAGGGGGGATCAGCTCTGCCGCAGGGCGGTGTCTTGATCGTCGGTAACGAGGGCGTGCTGCTGCGCCGTGACAGCGGCGCGCAGCCGCTTCAGATCGAACGGTTTATCACCGAGGACGGTAAGACGCCTGTGCTTTCTGGTGCCATACCGTTAGACAACCATGTTCTTGTGATTGGCGAAGAGGGAGTTGGACACCATGGCCGCTGAGCAAAAGTCGGGCGCGGGTCCGAGCCTGTTCCATCGTTCTGCTGAAGGGCTAGTGTTCGGCGCTCGGCCGCTGATGCTGTTCCTGCTGGCCTCGATCACTTTGGTGATGCTGTTCTTCGCGTCGCAACTGCGCGTTGATGCGGGCTTCAAGAAGCAGATCCCGCTTGAACACGAATACATGCAGACCTTCCTCGATTACGAGAAAGAGTTTGGTGGCGCCAACCGCGTGCTGATTGCCGTCATGGCTCGTGATGGCGACATGTTCGATCAGGCCTTTTTCCAGACCTTGGAAAAAGTGTCGCAAGAAGTTATGGCGATCGAAGAAACCGACGACGCGCGCGTGCGCTCGCTGTTCACGCCGAACGTCCGCTTCGTCGAAGTGGTGGAAGACGGCTTTGCCGGCGGCAACGTCATTCCCGACGCCTTTACGCCGAGCGTTGAGGGCTTTGTTGCGAGCGACGAAGATTTTGCGACGATTCGCTCGAACATCGTCAAGGCGAATATCTCGGGCCGTTTGGTGGCCAAAGATTGGTCCGGCGCGATGGTGTGGGCGGAGTTAGTGCCCGAGAGTGACGGCGTTAAGCTCGACTACCAAGCCATCGCGAATCAGCTCGAGGCCGTTCGTACGGCTCACGAGGACGGCGAGCATACGGTTCACATCATCGGCTTTGCGAAGGTGGTGGGTGACATTGCGGATGGTGCGCGTTCGGTCGTGACCTTCTTCGGCGTCACCGTGCTGCTGACCTTCGTGCTGCTGTCGTTCTATACCGGCTCGCCGAAGCTCGCGTTGCTCGGTGTCGTGTCGGCGCTGATCGCGGTGTTCTGGACCTTGGGCGCGCTGCGCTTGATGGGCTTCGGCATTGACCCGATGAACATCCTGACGCCCTTCTTGATCTTTGCCATCGGCGTGTCGCACGGCGTGCAGATGATCAATGGCTGGGTCAATGAGCGGTTGTTCGGCGGCGAAGTGCTTGATGCCGCCAGTGCGGGCGTCGGTATGCCGCCTCTCGACGCCGCTCGACGGGCGTTTGGCAAGCTGCTGGTGCCGGGCTCGGTGGCCTTGGCGTCGGACGTGGTGGGCTTCCTCACCATTCTGTTGATTCCGATTCAGATCATTCGAGAGCTGGCCATTACGGCTTCGGTCGGTGTGGCCATTGTCATCGTCACTAACCTGATTTTGCTGCCGATCCTGCTGTCCTACATCGACTACCGCAACGCGGAGAAGACGCGTGCAAAGAAGTTGGCGCATCTGAATCGACTCGACCCGCTGTGGCATGCGCTAGTGAAGCTGGAGCGGCGTGGGCCGGCGATGGCGATGATTGTCATCGCGGTGGGGCTCGGCACCTTTGGCTTTATTCAAGGCCAGCGTCTGCAGATTGGTGACTCCGAAGCCGGCGTTCCAGAGCTGCGGCAGGACGCCCGACTCAATCAGGATGCTCGCAAGATCTCCTCGCACTTCGCGCTGGGTGTCGATTCGATCACCGTGATTGCCGAGGCCGCACCCAACGCCTGCACCTTGAGCTATCCGGCCATGGAGTTGATTGATCGGCTTTCTTGGCATCTGCGCAACACCGAGGGTGTTCAGCAGGTGGTGACGCTTCCGGCCGCCGCGAAAATCGTCAACGCAGGCTGGAACGAAGGCGCGATTCGCTGGCGCGAGCTGCCGCGAAATCCGGACGATTTGCGCGTGGCGACTCAGGGCTTCGATACCGACACTGGCCTTCTGAATACCGATTGCTCGGCCATGGCGGTGACGGCGTTCTTGGCCGACCACAAGGCTGAGACCATCAATCGCGTGATTGGTGAAGTGAAGCGCTTCCGCACCGAGAACGATGCGTTCATCGGGTCGGACGGCAATCTGCGCGAGCAGTTGGCCGAGCGCAGCGCCGAAGCCGACGCCATTGGCGAGATTTTTGAAAGCGATGAGGTCAATCTGCGCCTCGCAACGGGCAACACCGGCGTGATGGCGGCGATCAACGAGACCGTCGCTGAGGCGCAGATTCCGATGATGCTTTGGGTCTATGCCGCGGTGGTCGTGCTCTGCCTGCTCACCTATCGCTCTCTGGCCGCGACGCTCGCGATCGTGTTTCCGCTGGTGGTGGTGTCGCTGCTGGCGAATGCACTGATGGCACAGTTGGGGATTGGCCTGAAGGTCAACACCTTGCCGGTGGCCGCGCTGGGTGTGGGCATTGGTGTGGACTACGCGATCTACATCTACAGCCGCATTAAAGAGTTCCTTGATCGCGGCTACAGCCTGCAGGACGCTTATTTCCGCGCGCTGAAAATGACCGGCACCGCCGTGCTCTTCACCGCGGTCACGCTCGCCTTAGGTGTAGGTACGTGGATTTTCTCCACGCTGAAGTTCCAAGCGGACATGGGTGTTCTGCTCAGCTTCTTCTTCCTCACCAACATGCTGGGCGCGGTGCTGCTGCTGCCGTCCATCCTGCGCTGGACGGGTCGCGATCGTCGCGGCTAAGCCGGGCCGCGAGAGCGATGACTTCCATAGAAGCATGACGAAGGGGCCGAAAGGCCCCTTCTTTTCTATGCCGCCCGCTGCCTTTGCTTCTGCCAACTCCGCAGCGCAATCGCCAGCACGCCACCCAGCACCATCGCGCCGCCGATCCACAGCTTCGGGCCGGGGCGGTCGCCCCAGACGGCAATGCCTAAACCCACCGCGATCACCGGCGCCAGCAGTAGCCACGGCGTTACCTGCGCCACCGGATGACGCTGCACGATGACGTAGTACAGGCCGTGGCCCAGCAGGGACGACACCAGCGCCGAATACACCACGCCGCTCCAGCCAATCCAGCTGCCGCCGGCCACGTTGTCCATCAGCGGCCCTTCCAACAGGAAGGACAGGCCCATCAACGGGCCAAGGCTGATGATGGCCAGCCAACCCTGCTGACTCCAGGGCGTCTGGCCTTTCAGCCCGCGCATCAGCACCGTGGCCAGCGCTAAAAAGCCCGCCGAGCACAGCATCAAGATCAGCGCGGTTGGGCGGTCAAGCACCATCGGGTCGAAGCCCAGCACCAGCACGCCGCCGAAGCTCACCGCGATGGCCAAGCCGGTACGCCACGCGAAGCGTTCGCCGAGCATCGCCCAAGCCAGCAAGGCCGACATCGGCACGTAGCTCTGCATGACGATGGCGACCGACGACAGGTCGCCGGCCAGCTTCAGTGCCCAAAAGCTCAGGCCGAAATGGATAACACCAAGCCCAATGCTGATGGCGAACAAGCGCGGCCATTGGCCCGGCGCAGGGCGCGTTAAGAAGGGCCACAGCAGAGCGGCCAAGAGCGCCATGCGCAGACCGGTAAACAGCAGGGGCGGGAACTCTTGCAGCGCATACGCCGAGGTGAGGAAGTTGATCGCCCACACCACACAGACAATCACCAGCAGCCCGATGTCGCGGGGCGGTAATCCGTTCGCGTTCAATACGCGATGCCGAGTCGGCGATACAGCTTGGACAGGGTCCACGCCGGGCCGACCAGCAGATACACCAAATCAGTGAAGAAGCTCGGACGCTTGCCTTCGATGCGATGGCCGATGAACTGCCCCACCCACGCCAGCACAAAAACCGCGACCGCCACCGCGACTAAGCCGCGCATGCCGATGGCACCGGCAATGGCCCAGCAGATCAGGCCCGACAGCGCGAAGCCCACCGCTGCGCCCAGCCCAAGAGCGCGCGACTGACGGAAGTACCATGCCGCCAAACCGGCCATCGCCATGCCGGCGAAGGCGCCGGGCTGAAACCAGGTGCCCGGCACCGGGATGGCCCACAGCAAGGCAATGATCGACCACAGAATCAGCGGCACGCAGATCAGGTGGATGGCCTGATTGCGCGGGTGTTGATGGTCGTCGCCGTAGTGGGCGAGCAGGTCATGCAGGCGGCTCATGGGTGTACTCCTTAGTCGATCACGATGTCCGCTAGGCGCTGCAGCGCCTCGGCGTATTTCGCGCGAGTGATCGCGATGACCTCGGGCGGCAAGGACGGACCCGGCGCGGTCTTGTTCCAGTCCAGCGTTTCCAGATGGTCACGCACAAACTGCTTATCAAAGCTGGGCGGGCTGATGCCCACGGCATAGGTATCGGCGGGCCAGAAGCGCGACGAGTCGGGCGTCAGCATTTCGTCCATCACCACCAGCGTGCCGTCAGCATCGAGGCCGAATTCCAGCTTAGTGTCAGCGATGAGAATGCCGCGCTTGGCCGCGAAGTCTGCTGCAAACCGATAGATGGCGAGCGTCGCGTCACGCACGCGCTCGGCCAATTCGCCGCCGATGGCTGCCACCACGGCATCAAAGGCCACGTTTTCATCGTGGTCGCCCATCGCAGCCTTGGTGCTGGGCGTAAAGATCGGTTCGGCCAGTTGCTCGGCTTGGCGCAGGCCCGACGGAAGGGCGATACCGCAGACGGCCCCATCGCGCTGGTAGTCCTTCCAGCCGCTGCCGATCAAGTAGCCGCGGGCGATGGCTTCGACGGGCAGAGGCTTGAGGGCTTTCGTCACCACGGCGCGCTTCGCATACAGCACGGCGTCGGTGCCCGGCGGCAGCACGCTGGCCACGTCGATGCCGGTCAAGTGATTCGGCATCAGGTGGGCGGTCTTCTCGAACCAGAAGTTCGAGATCTGGCAGAGCATTTCGCCCTTGCCGGGGATGGGGTCGGGCAGCACCACGTCGAAGGCCGACAAGCGGTCGCTGGCCACCATCAACAGGCGGCCACGGCCGTCGGGGCCGGGCGGCAGGTCATAGACGTCGCGCACCTTGCCCCGATGACGAAGGGGCAGGGCGAGGTTAGAGGTGTGCAGGGTGGTGGACACGCGGGCCGCCGCATCAAAGAAGGCCGCCATTGTAGCGGTCGAGGCTGAGGGCTTCATGGCCGGACGACGCGAGGCTTGGCGGGCCCGCGCTAAACTGAGGCCCTATGAAAACGCTGCCTCTTTTGTTGTGCGCCCTTGGCTTTGCCTCGGTGACGCTGGCCCAGACCAGTCCGCCGGCGGGTTCGGCGCGTGCGGCCGCACTGCCGGCCGTGGCGCCGACGGCCGCATCAGCACTCGCAGAGCCCGATCAATTGGGTCTCTGCGTGGCCTGTCATGGCAAGAACGGCACCAGTCTGGCCGTGGGCACGCCGCATCTTGGCGGCCAGGACGAAACCTATCTGCGCGCCAGCCTGCAGGCCTACCGCGACGGCAGTCGCAAGGCCATCGCCATGAACGCCATCAGCAATGCCCTGCAGCCGGACGACATTGACGCACTGGCGCGTTGGTACGCCGCGCAGCCCGGCTTCCAAGGAGTACGTTGAGATGCGTTGGTACGGCACGTTTTTAGGATTCATTGCAGGCTTCTTGCTGTCCAAAAATCCGGGCGGCGCGCTGCTCGGCGCGCTCATCGGCATGGCCTTTGATCGCGGCTGGTTTCGACGCAGCGGCCCCGACCCCTACATGGTGCTGGACGTCGACCCGGGGGCCGACAGCGAAACGATTCGCCGCGCCTGGCAGCGGCTGGTGTCGCAGTACCACCCCGACAAGTTGGAAGGCGTCGCGCCTGAACTGCGTACGCAGGCCGATCGCAAGCTGCGCGACATCAATCACGCCTACGACGAAATTCAGCGCCTGCGCGCCAAGTAAGTCTGCGCCCTTCACCTTTGCTGCGAGCCCACCATGTCGAACTGCCTCATCGCCCCGTCCATTCTTTCGGCCAATTTCGCCAAGCTCGGCGAGGAGGTCGATGCGGTGCTGGCCGCGGGCGCCGACTGGGTCCACTTCGACGTGATGGACAACCACTACGTGCCCAACCTCACCATCGGCCCGATGGTTTGCGAGGCCCTGCGCAAGCATGGCGTCACCGCGCCCATCGATGTGCATTTGATGGTCGAGCCGGTGGACCGTTTGGTGCCGGATTTCGCGAAGGCCGGCGCCTCGCTGATTAGCTTTCATCCGGAAGCCAGCCGGCACGTCGACCGCACGATTCAGCTGATCAAGGCGTCAGGCTGCCAAGCCGGCTTGGTCCTGAACCCGGCCACGCCGCTCGAAGTTCTCGACTACACCATCGAGAACCTCGACTTGGTGCTGGTGATGAGCGTGAACCCGGGCTTTGGCGGGCAGAGCTTCATCGACGCATCGCTGCGCAAGATCGAGGCCATTCGCCGGCGCATCGACGCCAGCGGCAAGGCGATGCGCTTGGAGGTCGACGGCGGCGTCAAGGTCGACAACATCGGGCGCATTGCGGCGGCCGGTGCCGATACCTTCGTGGCCGGGTCCGCCATCTTCAACGCGCCGGACTATGCCGACGTGATCACCCGCATGCGTGCCGAGATCGCCCGCGCCCGCGCTTAGTCCGCAGCGCTGGCGAGTATCGCTTTGGGT
>JBBQIA010000055.1:0-8761 GCA_038324485.1 Lysobacterales bacterium | reverse complement strand
ACCCGATGAAACGCCGCGTGCGCCCCTCGATACCGCGCGCCGTCCGCTCGAATCCATAGCAGCGCCAGCGCACGAAAGATCAAGAACAGGGCGGTGACGATGGCGAGGTAGTAGAGGAACCACAAATGCGTGAGCCCGATGTCGGGCCAAGGCTGGTCGAATGAATCACGCAGGACCACCTGCCAGAGCGGCAACGCAGCGGCTTCCGGCGAGAGCGTTAGCCTGCCGGTGTGCATGCCGCCAATCAGCCATAGCGCATTGAGCATGTACTTCATCGGATACAGCGCGACCACGAAGACCAGCACGATGCGGATGGCGCGGTCACGAATGAAGCGACGGAGCGGACGCTTGGCGAGCACGAGGCTGGCAAAGAATCCCGCCAGCAGGAAGAAGATCGGCATGCGAAAGCTGTGCGAGTAGTACGCAAAGACCTGAGCAAGCAGCGCCGGCTCCGTCGTGCCAACGGCCCAATCGCCCGGCGGCAGCAGGTAGGCGAGAACCGCATGAAAGATCACGCCCAACAGCAGCGCGAACGCGCGCAGGGCGTCAAGCGAATGAATACGCTCCGCATTCATTGCTAATCAGCGTAGCCGGAACGCCGATTCAAAGACCCGGTAGTGGGCGTCCACCATGCCTAACGCGGCATAGGTTTCTTGCGCGCGGGCGTTGTCGTTCTCAACGTAGAGGCGAAGCCCGCAGACCCCTTCTGCGGCTCGCGCTTCGGCGTCAGCGTGGGCGTACAGCGCTCGAAAAACGCCCGACCGGCGCGCTTCCGGCGAAACGTAGACGCTTTGAATCCACCACCACCATGCGTTGCGCCAGTCGCTCCATTCGGTGGTGAGCATCAAGGTGCCCACCGGACGCCCGTCCTGCCAAGCCACGGTGTAGCGCGCTTTGGCTGGGTCGGCGAGGCCGGCCGCAATGCCGGCGCGAACCAGCGTGGCGTCGAGGCGCTTCTGCTCGGTTTCGAAGGCCATAGCGAGCGCCCACTCAACCAGTTTGGAAAGGTCGTCGGAAGTAGCAGCTTTAATTTGGGTCATCAGGAATCCAAGTTTGATTTGCGGCCGCGACGGCCGGGGCCCAGCTTCCGCGCCACCGTGTTGCGACCAATGCCCAGTTGCTCGGCGGCGCGCTGACGGTGCCCGTGGTGGTGTTCGAGGGCGGCGGTGATCAGGGTCTCATCGAAGGCCCCACGCAGCACCTCGGCCATGCCTTGCTCGTCGGCGGCAAGGCGGCGGCGCACCTCGGCATCCAGCGCACGTCGCCACGCGCTGCCGCCGGTTTCACCGCTGGCTGCACCGGCATCGCGCAGGGCGGCATCGACGGCGGATGCCGGAATGCGCTCGCCCAAGGCCAGAGCCACCAAACGAAAGCACAGGTTCCGCAGCTCGCGCACATTGCCCGGAAAAGCGTGCTGCAGCAGTCGCTCCATCGCCGCGGGGGCCAAGCGTCGAGTGCCCAAGGCCATGGCCTGCGCGGCCTCGGCGACGAAGCCTGCCGCCAGCAGCGGGATGTCCTCGCGACGCTCACGCAGCGGCGGAAGACTCACGCGCAGAACGTCCAAACGATGCAGCAAGTCTTCGCGAAAACGTCCGTCGCGCACGCGCACCGCAAGGTCTTGGTGGGTGGCGGCAATCACCCGCACGTCCACGCGAATCAGTTCACGGCCACCGACGCGGAAGAACTCGCCCTCGGCCAAAACGCGCAGCAGCCGCGTCTGCAAAGCGGCCGGCATGTCGCCGATCTCATCCAGAAACAGCGTGCCGCCATTGGCCTGCTCGAAGCGCCCAATGTGGCGCTTATTGGCGCCGGTGAAGGCGCCGGCTTCATGGCCGAACAACTCGGATTCCAACAGCTCGGCCGGAATGGCGGCGGTGTTCAAGGCCACGAAAGGCCTTGTCGCACGCGGCGATTCCGCGTGCAGTGCGCGGGCCACCAGTTCTTTTCCGGTGCCGGTTTCGCCGGTCACCAGCACCGAGAGCGGCAGCTGGGCGAAGCGGCCAATCGCACGAAACAACTCGCGCATCGGCGCACTCTGGCCGACTAAAACCGGTGCGCCCTCGTCGATGGGCAGAGCGTCCGGTGCAGCCTCTGGCGCGCGGGCTTTGAGCAAGTCGCGCGCCAGCTGCACCGGCGTGTCCAAGTCGAAAGGCTTGGGCAAATAGTCGTTGGCGCCGCCGCGAAACGCCCCGGCCGTGGTCGCCACGTCGGTGTACGCGCTCATCACCACCACGGGCAGGCTGGCGTCGCGCTGGCGCAGCGCGTCCAGAAAATCCAAGCCGCCCGTTCCGGGCATGCGCACGTCGGTAAAAACGAGATCGACGCGCTCGCCGTTGGCCAAGGCAGCCAATGCCGCGTCGGCGCTATCAAAGGCGTGGACGAGAAACCCCGCGTCGCGCAGGGCTTCGGTCAAGACGTAGCGCACGGCGCGATCGTCATCGACCACCATGATGTGTAGCGAGGCAGAACGCGCGGTGTTGCTCATGGGGCCACGCCTTGGTCTTCGACGCCTTGGTCTTCGACGTCTTGGTCGTTCACGTCACGGGCCTCGTGGCCGACCGATTCCGGGTCGGGCAAGGGCAGCAACACGGTGAACACGGTATGCCCCGGACGCGAGCGATAGGCCAAAGACCCGCCGTGCTCGCGCGCAATTTGCTGCGCCAGCGGCAGGCCTAAACCGGTGCCCTCGGCGCGCCCCGAGACCAGCGGCAAAAATAGGCGATCCACCAAATCGTCGGGAACGCCACGACCGTCATCGCTAATCTCCACGCGCACGGCCAGACGATGGCTGCGGTCGCCGATCAAGACTTGGTGCTCGGCCCGCGTGCGCAGAGCCACGAGGGTCGCGCCGCTTTCCAGCGCATTGCGAACCAAGTTCCACACCGACTGCGTCAGGCGGTCGGCGTCACCGGGAAAATCCGGCAGGCTGGGGTCGTAGTCGCGAACGATTTTGACCGACCAGCCGGCTTCGGCTTCGGCCAACTGGCGCACGCGCTCAAGCACCGCGTGGATGTTGGTGGGCTCGAAGGGTCGCGGCGCAGCTGGATGCAGGATGCGATCCACCAAGCCGTTTAGGCGTTCGACTTCGCTGGCGATCAGCTCGACCAGCTCGCGGCTGTCGGCATCGGTCAGGCGGCGACCCAAGAGCTGCGCCGCACCCTTCAAGCCGGCCAGCGGATTGCGCAGCTCGTGCGCCAGCCCGCGCAGTGAAGCGCTGAGCGCCTGCGGCAGTGCAGTGACCGGATCGTCGCCGGGAAATTCTTCGACCGGGTGCAGCTCCAGCCGCACGCCATCGCCCTCACGCACGCACCAAACGTCGGCGAAGCGCGCCGGCAGTTCACCGAAACCCAAACCGACGCGCTGCAGGCGAAGCGCTTGCTCGTCGTAGGGCACCCGCGGCAGCGCTGCCGCAATGCGCGACCCGCCGTCCAAGCCATCGATCGCCATGCCCAGCAAGCGTCGCGCGCTGACTCCGAGCCAGCTGGCAAAGGCCGGCGTGACGGCGCGAATGTGCCCCGCCCCGTCGAGCCAGACGAGGGGCGTGGCGAGGCGATCGAAGGGGGCGGAGTCGGCGGTCACGCCGGGAGTATCGCACCAGATCAATGCAAATTTTTCGGTATTGAATGGGCCGACAGAGAACGCTTACGAGGCCGCGAACCCTTACGAGGCCATGTCGGCCGCCGCTTACAGTGCACCGTCAGGCTCCGCATTGGCATCCGCAATCGGCGTCTCCCCCGAGGGCAGCGGCAGCACCATCTCGCCGTCTGCAATTTGGGTGCTGTACCGGCCGCGCTGCGCGACCCGCAGCGTGCTGGTAGCCGCATCGAAGCGAAGCGGCCGCGGCCCATCGCGCAAGGCCGTCGGTAAAGCATCAAAGCGCGCGGCAGCATCCAGTTCCACGTCCATGGCGTCCATCTGCAGCAGGGCGGCGAGCAGGCGGCGCTGGGCGACGTAATCCAACTGCCGATCGAAATAGTCGGCATAGGCTGGACTCGCGATGTCGAGCAGGACGACCGAGGCCGGATAGGCCACCTGATCAACCCAACGCGTCGTGGCCGGCGGAAGCACCAGCAACCGGTCCTCGCGCGCGGCCTCACGGGCGGCGTCACCACAGGCGGTGGCGAATGATTCCGCCGTCGCGGCCATCTGCCATTCGGTGTCCACCGTAATTTTCGAGCCGAGACGCGCGAGGGCCGAGTCCTGCTTTTGGCCTCTCGCCATCAGGCTAGGAAGCGCGGCGTTCATGAAGCGCCACTCGCCGCGCATGGCGTTGCACATCAGGCCGTCCACGGCAGGGTCCGGCGCAAGCGCTAAGGCCACGCAACTGGCGGGCAGCGCATCGGTCGGCGCGCGCTGGCGCATCTCGGCAATCAGCCGCGCATTCTGGCGAAACAGCGCAAGACCGATCATTCCGTGAATCAGGCTGTCCGACTCCCGCGCCCAGCGCACGGCAGACAGCGTGTCGGTGCAGGTGGCGTCGAGCGCGGCCAGCGTTTGCCCGGTCGCAAAGTCGAAGGCTCGAAGGCTGTCCAGCGCAGTGACCACCTGAAATGGCGGAAGCAACGAGTCGAAGGCAACGTCTTCTCGCGTGTCGCGAAACGCCGGCGCGCGCAGCGCACGCTCGGCAGCCACCAGCGTGGGGCGAATGGCGTCAATCGCGGCGGCATTGGCCTCCGGCGCTTTTTCGATCTGGGCAATGCAGGGGTCAGAGTCACCGCACTGCAGCGCGGACGGAACGCCACCCTTCGGCAAGGCCGGTGCGGCCATCAGCAACTCGAAGCCGTTCTCGCCGGGCGGCAAGGGTTCGCGCTCTTGCATCACCGCGACGGCGGCGATTTGCGCGGGCGTTGGCGACGTCAGCCGGCCATAGGTCCAGATCGCGGCCAGAATCAAAACGAGCGCCAGCACGATCATCAGCAGGCGAGACATCCAGCGCCAAAGCACGGTCATGGGTCGTCCTTGTTCGGGGGAACCTTAGGTTAGCAAGGTCCTAGCCGCCCGAAGACGCCGCCTCAGACGCAGGACTGCATCGCGTGCCGAGCGGTGAGCCCGCCGCTGTGGTCGCGGTGGTACAGGTAGGTGCGCGTGTCCAACTGCCGCGTGCGCAAGCCGGCGCCCGACAGGGCTTCGATCAACTCGGCGTCCTCGCCGTAGGCGCTGACCGGGAACCCGCCCGCAGCACGGAGCACGTCGGCGCGCACGCACAGCATGCCGACGGCGAGGCAGTCATCGATGTGCACCGGCGCCTCCGCGCCGTGCCGGCAGCGCACGTGCATATCGCCGATCACCTGCATCGGGGCAAGGATCAGCTGAAGGTCCGGCGCACGCGCAATCGCCTCGGCGCGGAGCGCGAGGTGTTCGGGCGACATTGCGTCATCGCTGTCGAGGAAGGTGATCCAGCGTCCGCGGGCGTGCTCGATTAGGCCGTTACGCGCCAGCGCCTGGCCCTGATTAGGGTGCCGCCACCAGCGCAGGCGTGGCTCATCGCGAGAGAGCGCCACCAGCCTCGCCGCGGTGTCATCGGTGGAGCCGTCATCGGCAACCAGCAGCTCCCAGTCGGCGCAGGTCTGAGCGCGCACCGAGCGAACGGCGCGCTCAACGAAACCGGCGCGCTGGAAGCTCGGCATCAGCACGGAGAACAGGGGCAATCGAGACATGCGTGCGGAGGATAGCGGCCGGAGCTCATCGATTCCATGACTAGTCCGTCAAAGTCGGCGCTCGGGGCACGGCGCCAGGGCTCACAACGGAAAACGGCCCGCTTTAGGCGGGCCGTTTCTGCATCAGCGCCCCAAAGAGAGCGATTAGATGCCGTAATACATCTGATATTCCAGCGGATGCGTGGCCGCGCGGAACTTGGTCACTTCCTGCATTTTCAGATCGATGTAGCCGTCGATGAAGTCGTCGGAGAACACGCCGCCGGCCTTCAAGAACTCACGGTCGCCGTCCAGCGCGTCCAGCGCCATATCGAGCGAGTGGCAGACCTTCGGGATGTTCTTCTCTTCTTCCGGCGGCAGGTCGTAGAGGTCCTTGTCGCTCGGCGCGCCCGGGTCAATCTGGTTTTTGATGCCGTCCAAGCCCGCCATCATCAGCGCAGCAAAGGTCAGGTAGCCCGACTGCATCGGATCGGGGAAGCGCATTTCAATGCGGCGCGCTTTCGGGTTGCTAACGAACGGAATGCGGCACGAGGCCGAACGGTTGCGGGCCGAGTAAGCGAGCATCACCGGCGCTTCGAAGCCCGGCACCAAGCGCTTGTAGCTGTTGGTGGTCGAGTTGGTGAAGGCGTTGATGGCGCGCGCGTGCTTGAAGATGCCGCCGATGTACCACAGCGCCATCTGCGACAGACCGCCGTAGCCGTCGCCGGAGAACAGGTTGTTGCCGCCTTTGGCCAGCGACTGATGCACGTGCATGCCGCTGCCGTTGTCGCCGACGATCGGCTTCGGCATGAAGGTGGCGGTCTTGCCGTTGCGATGCGCGACGTTGCGGACGACGTACTTCATCGTCGTCAGTTCATCGGCCTTCTTCACCAGCGAATTGAACTTGACGCCAATCTCGCACTGGCCGGCGTTCGCCACTTCGTGGTGATGCACCTCCACTTCCTGACCGACGTCGGCCAACACCTTGCACATTTCCGCGCGCAGATCGTGCAGAGCGTCGGTCGGCGGCAAGGGGAAGTAGCCGCCCTTCACCGTCGGACGATGGCCGTGGTTATTGCCGTCCTGCTTTTGATTCGTGGCCCATGCGGCCTCGTCCGAGAAAATCTCGTACCCAACTTTGCCCATGTCATTGCTGAAGCGAACGCCGTCGAAAATGAAGAATTCCGGCTCGGGTCCAAAGAACGCTTGGTCGGCGATGCCGCTGGACTTCAAGAAGGCTTCGGCGCGCTTGGCGACGCCGCGCGGGCAGCGCGAATAGCCCTGCATCGTGGCGGGGTCGAGCACGTCGCAAATCATTGCGATCGTCGGGTCGGCGTAGAACGGGTCCACGAAGGCCGAGGTCGGATCCGGCAGCAGGATCATGTCGCTCTCATTGATGCCCTTCCAGCCCGAAATCGAGCTGCCGTCGAACATCTTGCCTTCCTCAAAGAGGGCGGGCTCAAGGATGCTGGCGGGGTAGGTCACGTGGTGCTGGACGCCGCGCAGGTCGACGAAACGCAGGTCGATGAACTCAATAGCGTGGTCTTTCACCAGCTTGGTGACGGTCTCAATGCTCATGGTGGCTCCAGTGGGATAAGAAATAGCTCGGTAGTTAAAAGCAAAGAATGTGCCAATGCATCGGGCACTTCAGGCCATTGATTTACATGGGGTTACGTTCGGGGCTTAGCCCTAATTGCATTATTTTGGCCCTGATATGCACCACAATAAGCAAATTAAGAAGCGGCGCTGATGTGAGCCGACGAGGCCTTCGCGACACGAGGCGCGGGCGAACCCACGAAGCCCGGCGCTTACACTTCAGGATTCCCGCTTTCTTGCCACGCCGCCTTGAACGACCTGCTTGCCGCCCTGCTGCTTGGCCTCATCGAAGGCCTGACCGAATTTCTGCCGGTTTCGTCGACCGGCCATCTGCTGATCGCGCAGCACTGGCTGGGCCCGAAGTCGGACCTGTTCAACATCGTCGTGCAAAGCGGCGCCATCCTTGCTGTCGTCTTGGTGTTCCGCCAGCGCCTAACCGGACTGGCGCGCGACTGGCGGCAGCCGGATTCCTTCGACTATCTGCTGAAGCTGGGCGTGGCCTTCGGTGTGACCGCAGCCATCGGCCTGCCCGTGCGCAAGCTCGGCTGGGAACTGCCGGAAACGGTGTGGCCGGTGGCGGTCGCTTTGGTGCTGGGCGGCATCGCGATGATCGTCATCGAGCGCGTGGTCGAAGCCCGGCAAGCCGCCGCGGGCGTGGTCGCCCGCTTAAGCGAAGCGCTGCCGACGGTGAGCTGGAACGTGGCGATCTGGGTGGGCGTGGCGCAGGTCTTCGCAGGCATTTTTCCCGGCACTTCGCGGTCAGCGGCCGCGATCTTCGCCGCCATGCTGGCGGGCTTAGCCGGCCGCCCTGCGGCTGCGGAGTTCGCCTTCTTGCTGGGCATTCCCACCATGTTCGCGGCCAGCGCCTACGCGCTGCTGGAGTACGCCCGCACGCCCGACGCACCCAGCGAAGACTGGGCCGCACTGGGGCTGGCCTTCACCGCTGCGGCACTGACCGGGTTCGTGGTGGTGCGCTGGCTATTGGCCTACGTGAAGTCACGGCGGTTCACGGTGTTTGCCGTGTACCGCATCGTGCTGGGCCTCGGCCTGCTGCTGTTGCTGCCGGCCGGCTACTGAAGCGACGGCCCGCGCCTTCGCACAGGCGCGAGAACGACTCGGATTACTTGGCGGGGTAACCCAGACGCACGGCCACGTCGGCCAAGGCAGCGAAGGGGGCCGCCATCAGGCTCGAATAGGCACGCCACGCGCCCGCCGGGAAGTCGATGGGCAAGCCGTTGACCTGACGACCCAGCGCAGTGGCCTGCGCAAGATCTGGCGCGGACGACGTGCCAAATGCCGCCTGCACCGCAGCCGCCAAGGCGTCGGAGTCTTTGTCGAAGCCGTCTGCATCAATTAGGACCACCGACTGCGGCGCGATGGCCTCGCGGTCGGCGAGATGGCCGAGCTGCATCGCCAGCCATTCGGCGGCGATGTCGGGGCCCGGAAAGCCGAAACCGGCACTGCTGCCGCGCGCCAGCCAGTTCAGCAGCAGGTCGCGGGGGTCGCGCAGCACGGCCACCAAAGTCGTGCCG
>JBBQIA010000054.1:0-9032 GCA_038324485.1 Lysobacterales bacterium | reverse complement strand
CGGCGCTGCCCATGGCCCAGACCGCGGCCCTGCCGGCCACGGCGGCGGCGATGGCTTCCGACAACCAGCGCGAAGTGCTGACCGACGTGCTGCGTTTGCGCATCGATGCGCGCGGCGGCGCCTTGGTGTACGCCGAGCTGCTCGACTATCCGCTGGATCAGGAAAAGCCGGAAGCTGGCAACGTCGTGCTCTTCAGCCCGGAGGCCGCGAGCCTCGACGTGGCGCAGAGCGGATGGATTAGCAGCGCCGCAGCGCCCGGCATCGACGCCGGCTATCGCTTCGAGAATGGCGGCACGTCCTTGAGTCTGGCGGACGGTCAAGACCGGCTGATGATCCCGCTGATCTGGCGCGATGAGGCGACCGGCTTGACGGTGCGCAAGACCTACACCGTGGCGCGCAACAGCTACGCCATCGGCGTGCGCCACGAGGTCATCAACGAGGGCGCTGCGCCCTTCAGCGGCAACCTGATGCACCAGCTGCTGCGCGTTCCGCCGCCGCCGCCGGCCAAGCACACGATGTTTACCAACCCCGAAACGTTTAGTTTCGTTGGGGCGGCGTGGTACAGCAGCGAAGACCATTTCGAGAAGCGGAAGTTCGCCAATTTCGTGGAAGACGGCCCGCTCAACAAAGACGTCAACGGCGGCTGGATAGCGATGCTGCAGCATCACTTCCTCTCGGCCTGGGTGCCGGTGGAAGGCGAAGCCCATCGCTACTCACTCGAGGCGCTGCCGGGCGGCCAGTTCGCGATTCGCAGCGTGGCGCAGGCCGCGACCGTCGCGCCGGGCGAGCGCACGCTCATCGACGCCACCCTGTGGGTCGGACCGAAACTGCAGGGCCCGATGCAGCAGGTCGCTGCGTCGCTGCCTCTCGCACTCGACTACGGCATTTTCAGCTTCCTCGCACAGCCGCTGTTTTGGGTGCTGAATTGGCTGCATGGCCTGTTCGGTAACTGGGGCTGGGCGATCATCGGCATCGTCGTGATCATCAAGCTGCTGCTTTATCCGGTGTCGGCCAAGCAGTACCAGAGCATGGCGCGCATGCGTGCCGTCGCGCCGCGCATTGAGCAGCTGAAAGAGCGCTACGGCGAAGACCGTACCAAGTTCAACCAAGCCATGATGGAGCTGTACCAGAAGGAGAAGATCAATCCTCTGGGCGGCTGTCTGCCGATGCTGGTGCCGATCCCGATTTTCCTCGCGCTGTACTGGGTGCTGCTGGAGTCGGTGGAGCTGCGTCAGGCGCCGTGGATGCTGTGGATCGATAACCTCACCGCACCCGACCCGCTCTTCATTCTTCCGGCCCTGAACCTCGTGGTGATGTGGCTGACGCAAAAGCTGACGCCAAGCCCGGGCATGGACCCGATGCAGAAGAAGGTTCTGCAGTGGATGCCGGTGGTGTTTGGCGTGATGTTTGCCTTCTTCCCCGCCGGTCTGGTGCTGTACTGGTTTACCAACGGCTTGCTGGGCCTGGCTCAGCAGTGGTGGATGACGAAGCGCTACGGCAGTGGTCCGTTGCCGGTCGTCACCAAGGCGAAGTGATCTCGGGCGCGCCGCGCGACACCATCGTGGCGGTGGCGACCGGCGCGGCCGTCGGCGGCATTGGGGTCGTGCGACTGTCTGGGCCGCGTGCCCACGCCATCGCACAAACGCTGTGCGCGACACCGCAGCGACATGATTCCTTCGACGCGCGGCCTCTGCGCTACGCCCGTTTTCGTGATGCCGATGGCGCGGTGATTGACGATGGCCTGATGCTGCGCTTCGCCGCGCCGCGCAGTTTCACCGGCGAAGACGTGGTTGAACTGCAGGGCCACGGCAATCCGCGTCTGATGGCGCTGCTGGCGGCACGCTGTGTCGAACTGGGCGCGCGCCCGGCTCGTCCCGGCGAGTTCACCGAGCGCGCTTACTTGGAGGGCAAGCTGGATTTGGCGCAGGCCGAAGCCGTGGCCGACTTGATTGCGGCATCGTCCGACCTCGCTTTGCGTGCGGCACGCCGCTCGCTGGACGGTGTGTTCAGCGCACGCGTCGACGCGCTAGTGGAGGCCCTGACCCTGCTGCGAGTGCACATCGAAGCGGCGATCGACTTTCCCGAAGAAGAGATCGATTTTCTGGCCGCGCCGGAGCTTGCGGCGCGCCTCGCCCACACCGAGCGCTTGCATGCGGATTTGCATCGCGACGCTGCACGCGGTCAGCGCTTGATGGATGGACTGCACGTGGTGATGGTGGGCGCGCCGAATGCCGGCAAGAGCGCCCTGCTGAACGCTCTGGCCGGAACTGAGCGGGCCATCGTGACGAACATTGCCGGAACCACGCGCGACGTCTTGCGCGAAGTCGTTCGCGTCGACGGCATTGAGCTGACCTTGGTCGACACCGCCGGCCTTCGCGACACCATCGACATCGTGGAAGCCGAGGGCATTCGACGTGCTCGTGCGGAACGTCAGAGCGCGGACCTTTTGCTGGCGGTGGTCGACGATCGCGAGGCCGACGCGGCGCTGGCGCGACTGCATGCGGAGCTGGCCCTGCCGTCGGCGTCGGCAGAGCTTGAAGCGGGACCCGCCTCCGCTGCCGCTGTCCTTTGGCTACACACCCACGCCGACTTGACGGACCAGGTGGGTCGCGACGAGCAGCGCAGCGATGGCCGACACCTTTGGCTGGACCTTCCCGGCGGCCGCGGCGTCGACGCCGTGCGTGCTTCCTTAAGAGAGGCGGCAAGCCAAGGCGAGGCGGCGGATGGCGCTTTCTCGGCGCGAGCGCGTCACGTGGAAGCGATTACTCGCGCCGGGACGCATCTCGCCGATGCCGCTGCACAGCTGCGCGCTCGTCAAGGTGAATTGGCCGCGGAAGATCTACGGATGGCGCAGGACGCCTTGGGCGAGATCACCGGCCGCGTGAGCGCCGATGCCTTGCTGGGCCATATTTTCGGCAGCTTTTGCATCGGCAAGTAAACGGAAGCGCGTCGCCGCTCTGCTTAGCGTTGAATGACGTCGCCGCGCATCGGGGCCAAGATCGCGACAAGTTCATTTTGTGCGCTGACGGGCACACCGCGTTCGCTCATGGCGTCGACGAGGTTTTCGACCAACGCATTAAAGTCTGCCGCCGTCAGGCCCAGTCCCACGTGCGCGGCTTTCATGTCGCGTCCTTCGTATACGCAGGGACCGCCGCTCAAGGCGCACAGGTGCGTCGTTAGCTGCTCGTACAAGTGAACGATGTTGGCTTCGGCAAAATCATCGCGAATACGGGGATCATCGGCGCTTCGAACCAGCATCCCTTCGGTAATGGCGCTGATGCCTTCGCCACCGCCGAGCTGCTCATACAGCGTCGGCGTCTCGCGTTGTCCTTGGCTCACACAGCCGCTCAAAGCGAGCACGGCCAGCAGGCTCGTTAAGCCCAGGGGGTAACGCGAGCGCAGAAGGATGCGGCGGCACATATTCACGAGGAAGCCGCCTTCAGCGGCTGACTTGCAGCGAGACATAGATGGCCTCTTGGTTTTCTAGCGTGGCGATATCGCCCAGGCTGGCCCACGCGGCGACGACCGCCACGCGCTTGTTCGGAAACCAGCCGACGAATACGTCGCGCCAGTCGTCTTCGCTGGCGAAGCTCAGGTTATTGGGTTTCTGGCGGTATTCGACGCCGATGGCCCATTGCGGAGTGAGCAGCACCGCCACACTGGCTTCGCCCACCAGCGACGAACCCTGGCGGCGATCGCCGCCAAAGCCAAGCAGACCGGTCTGATTCGCGCGCGTGCGCCGCAATGTGGTGTTCACCAGCACATTGCGGCCGCCGGCGGCATGCAAAAACAGCTTGCTCGCGCTCAGGTAAAGATCAGTACCGCGATCGTCTCGCGCACCCACCAGCGAGGGCACCAAAAAGTCGCGCTGAATTTTGTGCTGCAGCCCAAGGCTGACTTGCGGCCACGGCGTATAGACAAGGTCGCCTGTCAGTCGAAGCTTGGCGTGAATAATGCCTTGCCGAAATTCGCGCACCGGCAAGCTCAGGGCATCGGCCAAGGTGGGCAAAGCGAAGTGCTGCTGAGCGACACCCAGTTCGAGGCGATTGCCCCAGCCGAGGCTTGCTCCGGCGCTGCGCAGGCGATAGTCGCCGCTGTCGATAAGCGTGACGTGTGCGGCGGCGCCCCATTGGTCTTCGGTGCCGTAGCCCGCGATCACCGCCCAAGGCACGATGCCACCGCCGGCGCTGCCTTCAAAACTGCTTGCACCGCTGGTCGCTAGCAGCCGACCGGCATGGTTCACCGCGTCGCGAGAAGCGATCTCGCTGGCCGCGGCGTTCATGGAACATCCCAGCGAGCCCATAGCCATAAACCCAAGGCACCCGAGTGCGGTGACGCGGCTTCGGAAAGGCGTCACGGGCGGGCTTCCTTGGTGATGCCATCCGCATGCTCACGCAGCCATGGCAGGAGCGCGTTCACGGCCAGCGGGCGACTAAAGAAATAGCCCTGAGCGACGTCGCAGCGAAGGTTCGCGAGTACGCCAAGCCCGTCGGCCGTCTCGACGCCCTCTGCCACAATCTTCAAGCCGAGCGCGTGGCCGAGTCGAACAATCGATTCAACGATGCGTTCGTCGTCGCTGCCCGGAGCCAGTTGCAGCACAAAGCTCTTGTCGATTTTCAGCTCGTCAGCCGGCAGTCGCTTGAGCTGCGCCAGCGAGCTTTGGCCGGTGCCGAAGTCGTCCACAGAGACCCGAATACCCTCTGCACGAAGGGCTTCGAGTGTCGCGATGGCTTGATCGAGATCGGCCAGTACGGCGCTTTCAGTGACTTCAACAATAATCGCGGACGCCGGAACGACGTGGCGCCGAACGGCGGAAAGAATCACCTGCGCCAAATCGGCGTCGGCCAAATCAATGGCCGAAAGATTGATCGCCACGCCATGTTCGAAACCCGCCGAACGCCATGCCGCCATGTCGAGGCAGGCGCGTTCCAGTACCCAACGGGTGAGCAAGGTGACCAAGCCAGCGCGTTCGGCTAGGGGAATGAATTCATCCGGCCCGATCCGTCCTAATTCGGGATGCGTCCAGCGCAGCAGCGCCTCGACATGCCGGACTTGGCGTCCTGCGATGTCGACCTTGGGCTGATAGGCCAACTCAAACTGATGCCCATCAATGGCGCCACGCAGTTCGCCAACGATGGCCAGCTGTCGCAGATGCTGTTCGTCCGAACCCTCGCGATAGAGGGACACGGTGCGTCCCTCGTGCTTGGCAAGGCCGAGCGCAATCTCGGCGCGACGCAGCAGGGTTCGTGCATCGGGAAGCCCGCCGCTCTCGTCGCGCTGGAAGGGCACAAGACCTAAATCGGCGTCTAAGCGCAGGGGCGTGCCATTGATTTCCATGGCCGCGCCCAAGGACTTCACCAAGGCGCGCGCGCGCTGTTCCGCCGTGGCGGCATCGAGGCCCCAGAGGCCGAGAAGGAATTCGTCACCGCCGATTCGAGCCACCAAGTCGCCGTCGCGTACGACTTCCCGAAGGCGGCGGGCTACTTCGACCAGTGCCAGATCGCCGTGCCCGTGGCCGAGCAGGTCGTTGACCTCGCGGAAGCGGCGCAGGTCGAGCAAAGCGAGGGCGCCGCGTGGAAGCTGATCGTCGGCCAGTCGCTCACCCAGCAGTATCAGGGCACGTTCGCGGTTGGGTAGCGCGGTTAGCGCGTCATGGCCGGATTGAAAAACGATGCGTTCTTCGCGCTCAGCGATGCCCTTTTGCATGGCGTTAAAAGCGCCGGCTAATTCGGCGAACTCGTCGTCGCCACGCACGGCGAGAGGCGTTGCGTATTCACCCTGCCGAATGCGTTCGGCGGCGCGTGCGAGAAGACCAACCGGACCACTCACTCGGCGACCGATGAGGAAGGCCGCGAACATCGCCAGCAGGGCAGCGCCGAGCGACAGGCCAAGAATCTGATTTTGAAGCTGCGCATACGGCGTCATGGCGCGCTCGCGATCGGCTTCAAGCACGAGGTAGACGGCCGTGGTCTCGGCGGCCGACAGGCGCAGGCCCACGGCGGGGTCAAGTGCTTCATCGTTGCGGTGCAAAGGCATGGTCGCCGCATTGGTCGCGAGGGCCGCGGCATCGATCGCCGAGGCGCTCCACGCCCCAAAGCGCGTTGACCAGACCTCGGACGATTCGCCAATCAATACGCTCGGCACGAGGCCGGTGACTTCACCGATTTCTTCGACCTCCGTGGCGCCGAAGGACTGGCCCAAAGCCAGCCAACCCACAAGATCGGGAGCAAACACGGGAACGAGGGCGTAGCTGACCGCTTCCCCATCGAGGGCAATCACGCCGCTTGAGAAGCCGGCAATGCGAGCCTCAGCGACGCGGTCTGCGATGCCCGCTTGCGGCAACGCTCCGTCGGAGGGCAGGCGTGCCGCAAGAACGGTACCGTCCGGTGCCAAAATGGCGCCGTGGCTCGCGCCGATGCGGGTGTTGGCACTTTCCAGAAGTGACCGCAGCGTTGGCGCATCTTGGGTGGCGATGGCTTCTTTAAAACCGAAGTCGTCAGCCAGAACCGCAACGCGCTCCAGCAGCTGGCGCTGTTGGCCTTCGTGCAAGCGACCCCAAACCCGCGCGCCCAGCTCTAAGTTGTCGCTGAGCTGCTGGTCGATGCTGTTTCGCACGGCCACCTGCACGGTCAACCAGCCCGCCA
This sequence comes from Lysobacterales bacterium, assembly GCA_038324485.1. Lineage (GTDB taxonomy): Bacteria > Pseudomonadota > Gammaproteobacteria > Xanthomonadales > Xanthomonadaceae > Silanimonas. Next base: position 2,388 of record JBBQIA010000054.1, on the reverse strand, counting down.
CCTGCAGTGCCGCCACCAGGCCCGCAAGAATCAGCACGAGCTTGGTGCCGAAACGCAGGCCAGAACGATTGGTGCGTGCGGGCGTGTCAGTCACGAGCGGGTTGGCGGAACTTGTCCTGCAGCGCGCGCAGGCGATCGTTGCCGCGGGGTGGCGGCGGATCAGCCAGCGGCAACTCGATTACCGCGTCGGCTTGGCCGGCAGCGGTCAGCAGAAGTCGCGTCTTCGGCGCCGCATCGGGCGCCGGCAAGCGTTCGTGCCACGCGGTCATTAGGTAATCGCCGGGCGGTGCATCGATGCGCACCACACCCTGCGCGTTGCTCTGGCCGAAATACGGGGTGTCGACGACCACGATGTAGCCCTTCATCCAGTCGTGGATGTTGCAGCCGAGCGTCACAATGCCGGCGCTGTCGAACACCACTGGCCCGGGAGGTGTTCCGGTGTAGAGCGGCAGTTCAAAACGCTTCGCGGGCGAAAACGAGTAGACCTGATGCCGCGTGCGGTCGCTATTGGGAAAGCTGACCGGCGATCCGCGAGTCACGACCAAGACGCGCGGCGAGAACTCGCTGCCGACTTGATCCATGACTGCCGGTTTTGGCACGGGCGCCGCGCGCGTGCCGCGTCCGAGCGGGGTAAGCGTGACCACCGCGTCCTGCACGGGCTGGCCCGCGGAGCGCACGGACACCGACAGCGGTGCTGCCACGACAGCGGCGGCAGAGGCCAGCGCCAGCGTGAGAGGAATCAAAGCAGCTAGGGCAAGGGGTCGCATCGGCGCATCCGTCAGACTTACGCTTTCGATCATACCCAGCCTTCGGCGACGCAGCGCCGACGGGGTTCACACGTCGCCGTCGGTTAACCATCCTTCACCGGTTCCGCGCTGAAACACGCGGTCGTCCGCGAGCACGTCGCCCGCCGAATGACTCGGCTTCGCCGCCAGCCGCTGATAAATCGGCTCGAAGTCGGGACGCGTCGCGTCCATCAGCTGCGCGTAGTCGTCGATGACGAAGTACGTCTTCTGAAAGGTGTCGATGCGGTAGCGCGTATTCATGATGCGCTCGAGGTCGAAACCGATGCGGTTCGGCGCGGCCGATTCCAAGCTGTGAATCGATTCGCCCTTCGAACTGAGGATGCCGGCGCCGTAAATACGCAGGCCGACGGCCGTGTTGATCAGGCCGAATTCCACCGTGTACCAATACAGCCGCGTCAGCTGGGCGAGCGCCTCTGGGCCAAAGCCGTGGGCGCGCACGCCGCCGCGACCGTAGGCCTGCATGTAGTCGGCAAACATCGGGTTCATCAGCAGGGGCACGTGGCCGAACAGGTCGTGGAACAGGTCCGGTTCGGAGAGGTAGTCCATTTGTTCCGGCGTGCGGATCCACCATGTGACCGGGAAGCGCTTCGCGGCGAGGTGCTCAAAGAAGGTCAGCTCGGGCAGCAGGCCTTCCACGCCGATGATTTCCCAGCCGGTCTTTGGCCGCAGCTGGCGGTTCAGGTCTTCGAACTTCGGAATCTGATCCTCGCCCATGCCCATCGCGTCCTGCGTGCGCAGAAATTCGTCGTCGGCGCGGCCCACCAAGATCTCGCGCTGGCGGCGGTAAAGCTGCGCCCAAACCTCATGGTCGGTGGCGCTGTAGCTCGCCCACGGTTGCTCGACGACCGAGGTGGTGTAGACGGGCACGCTGCCCTTATCGGTTTGCAGGTGCTCGACGCGGCGAGGCTGGGCGTTCATGGGCATTCAGCCGAATTCGGAGGGACACCCATTGTGGCGCGCGGTTGGCGCAATGAGCTTGTTATAATTCGCGTATGCGGCGTATTGACGCAATAATCGTGCGCTAATGACGAATTCGGAGCCGAAATGAGCGCAGCCACCCTCGATCGCATCGATCTGGCGATTCTCGCGGCCCTCCAGAGCGAGGGGCGGCTGAGCAATGTCGAATTGGCCCAGCGCGTGAACCTGTCGGCCTCGGCCTGCCTGCGCCGCGTGCAGCGCCTTGAGTCCGATGGCGTCATCAGTGGCTATCGTGCCGAAATCGATCCGGTGAAGCGCGGCTTAGGCCTGCACGCCTTCGTGCGCGTGCAGCTGAAAAGTCATGGCGAAGCCGACCTCGCGCGTTTCGCCGAGGACATCAACGCTTGGAACGAAGTGACGCGCTGCCATGCGCTGACCGGCGACATGGACTATCTGATCGAAGTGCGCGTCAGCGACCTCGAACACTTCTCGCGCTTCCTGCTCGATCGCCTGCTGGCAGGCGGGCAGGTGGCGGACGTCAATACGAGCTTTGTGTTGAGGACGGTGAAGTGAGGGCCGTTTAGTCCATGACTTCCGGCACCCCGCCAGCGCGCCTGTCGCTGCGACCATCACGGCTTCAAGAGCATCGTGTGGCCGAATGATC
>JBBQIA010000053.1:0-9059 GCA_038324485.1 Lysobacterales bacterium | reverse complement strand
GGCCGCGCTGGATGCGGATAAATACTTGGATAAGCAGGGCTGACGTCCGCGGCGAATGAGTGCCGAACTCCGCCTGCATTCCCGCCTCGACGAGATTCCCGCCGAGGCTTGGGATGCACTCAATCGCGACGGGCATCCGTTTACGGCGCATGCGTTTCTTTCGGGCTTAGAGGCTCACGGCTGCCTTGACCCGGAATACGGCTGGACGCCGCTGCACGCCAGCCTGTGGGAAGACGGGCAGCTCGTCGCGGCGGCTCCCGCCTATTCGAAAGGCAATTCCCACGGCGAGTTCGTGTTCGATCACGCCTGGGCCAATGCCTACGCTCAATACGGCCTCGACTATTACCCAAAGTGGCTAATCGGCGTGCCCTACTCGCCGGTCACCGGGCCGCGCCTATTGGGTGCAGACCTCGCGGCGAAGCAGCGCCTACTGGCGGCCATGCGGCAGACCGCGCCAGAGATCGGGCTGCACTCGGTGCACGCCAACTTTCTAGAGCCCGCCGACCTCGCCGCCTTCGACAACAGCTGGCTCGGGCGCGAGGACGTGCAGTTTCACTGGACGCGGCGACCGGAGTGGCAAAACTTCGACGATTTCCTGGCGGCGCTCGATCACAAGCGACGAAAGAATCTGAAAGCGGATCGCCGACGCGTGACCGAGGCAGGCGTCACGCTGCGCGTCTTGGACGGGCATCAGGCGGCCGGGGCAGCGATGGCGGCGATGCATGGCTTCTATCGTCAGACCTTCGAAGACAAGTGGAATCATCCGGCGCTGACGTCCGCGTTTTTTGATCACCTGTGCACCGCCATGCCCGAAGCCGTGGTGCTGGTGCTGGCCCTGCGCGGTGAAACGCCGATCGGCGGGGCCCTCTGCCTGCGCTCTCAGCACACCTTGTACGGCCGATATTGGGGTGCGCATGAAGACGTCCCGGGCCTGCATTTCGAGGCCTGCTATCACCAAGGCATCGACTATTGCCTGCAGCACGGCCTAGATCGCTTCGAGCCGGGCGCACAGGGCGAACACAAGCTGGCGCGCGGCTTTCTGCCGACGGCCACACACAGCCGTCACTGGCTGGCCGATGCCCGATTCCACGGCGGGCTCGAGCGCTGGTGTGCGGCCGAGCGGGATGCCGTGCGGCGCTACCGCGACAGCGCAATGCAGCGCAGCCCCTTTCGCGATGACGCGCCGCCTTCGCCGTGAGGTCGCCCTTCGTTCTTGGCCCCGACCCGCGCTCGCCGTTTCCGCCGGCGGAACTCGCGCTCGACGACCCCGACGGCTTGGTGTGCGTCGGTGGCGACTTGTCGCCACAGCGCTTGATTCACGCGTATGCGGCGGGCCAGTTTCCGTGGTTCAGCGCAGGCCAGCCCATTCTCTGGTGGTCGCCGGCCGAGCGGCTAGTGTTTCAGAGCGACGGCGTGCAGTTGTCGCGGCGCTTTCGGCGCAGCCTTCGCAAAAACGATTGGGAGGTCCGCTTCAACACGGCCTTCGATGCGGTGATGAGCGCCTGTGCACACACGCCGCGGCACGATCAAGACGGCACTTGGATTACCCCGGCCATGCAGCGGGCGTATAGCGATCTGCATCGGCTGGGCCATGCGCACAGCGTCGAGGTCTGGGACGGTTCACGCTTGGTCGGCGGCCTCTACGGCGTGTCGGTGGGAACCGGCTTCCATGCTGAAAGCATGGTCAGCCTCGAAAGCGGTGGCTCGAAGATTGCGCTGGCCGCGCTGGGGCGGCAGCTGCAGGCGCTGGGTTGGCCACAGTTTGATGCGCAAATGGAGAACTCGCACTTGCGCTTCATGGGCGGAGAACTCTGGCCTCGCGCGCAGTTTTTAAGCGCCTTCCGACCAAGGACGGCGAGCCTCAGCCCATGCCCTGATTGGGCCGGCGCGCCCTTCCCGGCCCGCGAGCTTGCCGACGTTTAACCGTATTTTTGCAAATGACCCCCTTGCGTGGCACACTCCGCCCCTTCGATTTTGCTTGTCCCCTTCCTAACCGCCTAAGGTTCTAGACCGCTGCATGTCCAAAGACGATTCCATTGAGTTCGAAGGCACCGTGACTGAGACCCTGCCGAACACCATGTTCCGGGTGAAGCTCGAAAACGGCCACGTCATCACGGCGCACATCTCTGGCCGGATGCGCAAGAACTACATCCGGATCCTGACGGGCGACAAGGTCAAGGTCGAAATGACGCCCTACGACCTCACCAACGGTCGCATCACCTACCGCATGAAGTAAGCGCCCTGCGCTCTTCCGGCAAAGAAAACGGCAGCTGTAGCTGCCGTTTTTCGTTTCTGCTAGCAACGCCGCGAAACGGGCTTGGCGTTAACGCACCAAGCTGGCCTGGGTGCTGGCGGTGTTGGTCACCAAACCAAAATGGCCCGACACGAACGTGACGCTGCCGTTCTCGCCGGAAATTTGCGAACTGTGGATGCCACCCACCGTGCAAATGCCGGTGGCACACACCACTTGGTCGCTGAAGCTCTTTATCGAATACATCCGTGCGCCAAATCGGCGGCCCGATAGGCCGTTGATCAGCGGGCTGTTCAAGGACAGGCCTGACGCGCCGCAGGTCGAAGTTGGAACGTTGAACGGATAGGTGCCGCAGCTGCGCAACCCGCGGAATGCCCCGGCAATGCCGACGAAGCTCTCGACATAACCCGCCATTCCGAGTCGCTGGATGACGCGCGCAGCCAAGGTGGCGCCCATCGAATGCCCGATCACATCGATCTTGCCGGTGCACGACAGCGCCGCTGCCTCGATCAATGCGGCCTCGACCGGCGTTTCTTCGCTGCCGCTGTGGTCATTGCAGGCGGCGCAGATCTTGCTGCCCCAATCCGGCCGGAGAATGCGATTGGCTGGGACGCCACTGGCGACCAGGGCCGTCACCGTGTTGTTGAAGTCGGAAGGCCGTCCGGTGTTGCCATGGACGAGCACGACAGCATCGGTGCAGGCCATTGCCGCCCCGCCCGCAACCAAGAACAACAGGCTCAGCGCCGACCGAGCCGCTAGGACGTTTCCACGCATGGCAAATCCCCGAAATGGCCCGGTGCGGGCAAGGCGACGCTAGCGCGATGGCCGGCTGACACCAGTGGACTTTCGGGCTAGCCAGAAACAGTGAGGGCGCCCGAAGGCGCCCTCACGTTGTTGCTAAAGACCAGCGGCGAACTTACTCGACGGTCGCGGTCAGCAGCTTCTCTGGCTCGGCAAAAGCTTCTACCGTCAGCTGGCCGTTTTCCACGCCCACCGTCACCCGTCCGCCGTCTACCAGCTTTCCAAACAGAAGCTCGTCGGCCAGCGGACGCTTGATCTTGTCCTGCAGCAGGCGTGACATCGGCCTCGCGCCCATCTGCGGGTCGAAGCCATGCTCGGCCAGCCACTGACGCGCTTCTGGCGTCGCAGTTAGCGCGACGTGCTTTTCCTGCAGCTGTGCTTCCAACTCGATCAGGAACTTGTCGACCACGCGAAGAATGTGGTCGAAGCCCAATGCCCCGAACTGCACCACAGCATCCAAACGGTTGCGGAATTCCGGCGTGAACGACTTGCGGATGATTTCCATCGCGTCCGTGCTGTGGTTCTGCTCGACAAAGCCGATCGTGCGACGCGCCGCCTGAGCAGCGCCTGCATTCGTCGTCATCACCAAAATCACGTTACGGAAATTGGCTTCCCGACCATTCGTATCGGTCAGGATGCCGCGGTCCATGACCTGCAGCAGGATGTTGAACACGTCTGGATGCGCCTTCTCGATTTCATCGAGGAGCAGCACGCAATGCGGCGTCTTCACCACTTTCTCAGTCAACAAGCCGCCCTGATCAAAACCGACGTAGCCCGGAGGCGCACCAATCAGGCGCGATACCGAATGGGCCTCCATGTATTCCGACATGTCGAAGCGCACCAGTTCGATGCCCAACTGCATCGCCAACTGCTTGGTCACTTCAGTTTTGCCCACACCCGTCGGTCCGGCAAACAGGAAGTTGCCGATCGGCTTATCCGGATTGCCCAAACCAGATCGGGCCAGCTTGATCGACGCCACCAGTGAGTCGATGGACGAGTCCTGCCCAAAGATTACCATCTTCAAATTGCGCTCAAGATTGCGCAGGACGTCTTTGTCGGAGGCCGTGACTTGTTTGGTCGGGATGCGCGCCATCTTGGCGACGATCAACTCCACTTCCTCGACATCAATCAGCGACTTGCGGTCCTCGGCCGACACTAGACGTTGGCGAGCACCCGCTTCGTCAATTACGTCGATGGCTTTGTCCGGCAGCAAACGATCGCCGATGTGCTTCACCGACAAATCCACGGCGGCCTGCAGCGCGTCGGCGCTGTAGGTCACATTGTGGTGGGCCTCGTACTTGCCCTTCAGTCCGTTGAGGATCGCCACGGCCTCGGCGACGGTGGGTTCCACCACATCGATTTTCTGGAAGCGACGCGCCAGAGCACGGTCTTTTTCGAAGACGCCGCGGTATTCCTGGAAGGTCGTTGAGCCAATGCAGCGCAACTCACCGGTCTGCAGGGCCGGCTTAATGAGGTTGCTGGCGTCCATCGTGCCGCCCGACGCCGAGCCCGCACCGATAATCGTGTGGATTTCGTCAATAAAGAGAATCGAGTTCGGCTCTTTCTTGATCTGATTGACCACGGCCTTCAAACGCTTCTCGAAGTCACCGCGATACTTGGTGCCCGCTACCAGCGCGCCAAGATCCAAGGAATACACCGTCGCGTCGTGCAGGACCTCCGGCACGCTGCCTTCGACGATGCGCCAGGCCAGACCTTCGGCCAGAGCTGTCTTGCCGACGCCCGCTTCGCCAACAAAAAGCGGGTTGTTCTTGCGACGACGGCAAAGCACTTGGATCGTGCGCTCGATCTCGGCCTCGCGACCAATCAGCGGGTCAATCTTTCCCTCGCGGGCCAGCTGATTGAGGTTGCTGGCGAACTCCTCGAGGGGGTTCTGCCGCGCCTGGCCGTCTTCGCCCGCTTCGCCGTCTACTTTGGGCGATTCGATGCCCTTCGGGTCGCCGTCGCCGACTTTACCGACGCCGTGCGAGATGAAGTTGACCACGTCGAGACGGCTCACCTCCTGCTGCTGCAGGTGGTAGACAGCGTGACTGTCTTTCTCACCGAAAATCGCGACGAGCACATTCGCTCCCGTCACCTCTTTCCGGCCGCTGCTTTGCACGTGATACACCGCGCGCTGAAGCACGCGCTGAAACCCCAGCGTGGGCTGCGTATCGCGGGTGTCGTCTTCCGGAAGAATCGGCACCGTCTCGGCAATGACGCCCTTCAGGTCTTGGCCCAATCGCCCGTTGTCTGCGCCACAGGCCGTCAAAACCTGCACTGCCGAGGCATTGTCGAGCAGCGCTAAAAGCAGGTGCTCGACCGTCATGAACTCGTGACGGGCTTCGCGAGCCTGCTTGTAGCACTGGCCGATGGTGAATTCGAGATCTTTGCTGAACATTCGTAGCCTCCAGGGCAATGACCCGGATATGGGGTTGACTCAGGTTTTTTCCATGGTGCACATCAACGGATGTTGATGCGTCCGGGAAAACTCATTGACCTGAGACACTTTGGTTTCTGCCACTTCGCGTGTGTAGACGCCGCAGACGCCTTTACCTCGCGTATGCACGTGAAGCATCACTTGAGTAGCTTTTTCACGGTTCATGCCGAAAAACACCTGCAGCACCTCGATCACGAAATCCATCGGCGTGTAGTCGTCGTTCATCAAAACCACCCGATACAGCGAGGGGCGGTCCAACTCGGGCTTGGCCGTTTCAAGGGCAAGTCCGCGGTCATGGTCGGAGTCGGGGCGTTCTTGTTGTGTCATGGCGGAAGTATATGAGGGGCGACAAGCGCCTCGACAAGGGCATCCTTGCATGGACGATGCCTTACGCCAACGGCACAATGCACGCTTCGTGAAGAGCGGCCCGATGCGGCCCGGGAGTCCGCGTTGAGCTACCGGCAAGGCCGTTTCTGGCAACCCGATGTGACGGTGGCGACCGTGGTCGTTCGCGACGGACGCCTGCTGATGGTGGAAGAAGACGTCAGCGGCCAGCGCGTCATCAACCAACCGGCCGGCCATCTGGAGCCTGACGAAGCCATTGTCGATGCAGCGGTTCGCGAGACGCTTGAAGAAACCGGCTGGACGGTGAAGCTCACCGCCTTCATCGGCGCTTATCAGTGGCAGGCGCCGGAAACCGGGCGCAGCTATCTGCGGCTGGCCTTCGCCGCCGACCCAGTCAGTCACGACGTCGATCGCCCCTTGGACACCGGCATCGTGCGCGCCCTATGGCTAACCCCGGCCGAGCTTCACGCTCTTGAGTCCATCCATCGCAGCCCCTTGGTCTGGCGCGTCGCGTGTGATGCCTTGGCGGGTCGGCGACTGCCGCTTGAGGCCGTTTCGGCGCTCTGATGACGGCGGCTCGGGTGATTGTCGGGATGTCTGGAGGCGTCGATTCGTCGGTCGCGGCCTGGCTTCTGAAAGAACGCGGCGAATCGCTCGCGGGCTTGTTCATGCAGAACTGGGACGAGGACGGCTCGGGAGACTGCCGCGCCGACGACGACCGCCGCGATGCGCTGAAGGTCTGCGGGCAGCTTGGTCTGCCCTTCATCGCGCGAAATTTCGCGGGGGACTACTGGGACGGCGTGTTCACCACATTTCTTGCCGAGTACCGCGCTGGCCGCACGCCCAATCCCGACGTGCTGTGCAATCGCGAGGTGAAGTTCAAAAGCTTTCTCGATGAAGCGCGGGCGCTGGGTGCGGAACAGATTGCCACTGGCCATTACGCACGGGTTGATCACCGCGACGGCGAGTGGCGGCTTTTGCGCGGCCTCGATGGCAGCAAGGATCAGAGCTATTTCCTACATCAGCTAGGGCAATCCCAGCTGGCGGCCACGCTGTTTCCGGTGGGCGAACTTCCGAAGTCTCAAGTGCGCGAGATTGCGACGCACCTCGGTTTGGCGACAGCGAAGAAGAAAGACTCCACCGGCATTTGCTTCATTGGCGAGCGCGATTTTCGCGAATTTCTCTCGCGCTACATCGCCATCACGCCCGGCGACATGGTCGACCCCAGGGGCACCGTGCTGGGCCAGCACGATGGCATCGCCTTCTACACGCTGGGCCAGCGCGAAGGCCTGCACATCGGCGGCGTGCGCGGCCGGCCACAAGCGCCGTGGTTCGTGGTCGGCAAAGACACCGAAAGAAATCGCCTCATCGTTGATCAAGGCGATAGCCCGCTCCTGTATTCATCTCGGCTGCGTAGCGAGGCCATGCACTGGATCGCCGGCCACGCGCCAGCCTTTCCGCTGCGCTGCGAGGCGCAAACGCGCTACCGTCAGGCCGGTCAGACCTGCCACGTCACTCCGCGCGATGACGGCGGCATCGATGTGCACTTCGACCATCCGCAGCGTGCCGTCACGCCCGGACAGTCAGTGGTGCTCTACCTTGGCGACGTGTGTCTGGGTGGTGCGGTTATTGCCGCCACCGACGCCGCGCTCGACCCCCTTCAACACACGCTGGACCCTCTGCGCCAATGATCGAACGCGTCATCGCCCTCGCCGCCCTTGTCCAATCGCTGAAATTGGTTCAGCAGCTGGCCTCGCTCGGACAAACCGAAGCCCATCCCGAAGCGGTGCTGTTCGACAGCCTGTTTCGTTTCGATGCCGAAGATGCGGAGACCATTTACGGAGGGCGGGAAAACATAGGCCGTGGCCTCGACCGTGGTCTGCGCGAACTGCTGGCGCTGCTGGGTCACGGCCCGCGTGACCCGGCCGTGGCCCGCATGGGTCAGACCCTGCTTGGACTGGAGCGCGCGTTTATCCGGCACCCCACCGCGGGCGAGCGACTTCAGGGCCTGCTTCGCGACGTGGAGCGGCAGCGGCTGCACCTTGGCGAGACCCACCCAACGGTGATCAACCGCCTCGGGGACATCTACGCTGAGGAAATCAGCCCTCTAGCCCAGCGCGTCCTCATTCAGGGCAATCCGGTTTACTTGGGCCAGCCGCAAGTCGTGGCCGAGGTGCGCGCGCTGCTGCTGGCCGGCCTGCGGGCCGCCGTGCTCTGGCGCCAGCTGCAGGGAAGCCGCCTGGACTTTTTGTTCCGCCGCGGCTCGATGGTCGAGGCCGCCCAACACCTGCTTTCCCCGCACGAATAACACCATACGCAACAGTACGGATGGTTTTTACGGCATAATTCACGGCTACCCGGGCTTCCTGCGGCAGCGCACGGCCGGGCCTTATTTCGCCTCACCACCTGCCCGGAGCCAATCATGAGCGACTCCTTCGCCACCCGCGACTCGCTTGCCGTCAACGGCAAGACCTACGCCTTTTACAGCTTGGCCAAGCTGGGACAGCGCTTCGACATCAAGCGCCTTCCGTATTCGATGAAGATCCTGCTTGAGAACCTGCTTCGCTGCGAAGACGGCGTTACCGTCAACGCCGCGCACATCGAAGCGGTTGCGAAGTGGGAGCCGAAGCGAGAGCCGGACACCGAAATCGCCTTCATGCCGGCGCGCGTGGTGCTTCAGGACTTCACCGGTGTGCCCTGCGTGGTGGACCTCGCGGCCATGCGCGACGCGGTAAAAAAGCTGGGCGGTGACCCGAAGCGCATCAACCCGCTGATCCCGTCCGAGCTGGTCATTGACCATTCGGTGCAGGTCGACGTGTTCGGCTCGGCAACCGCCGCCGACGAGAACGGCGCCATCGAGTTCACCCGCAACATGGAGCGCTACAGCTTCCTGCGCTGGGGCCAGAAGGCCTTCGACAACTTCAAGGTAGTGCCGCCCAACACCGGCATCGTCCATCAGGTCAACCTCGAGCATCTGGCCCGCGTGGTGATGACGCGCACCATCGACGGCGTCGAGCATGCCTTTCCAGATACGGTCTACGGCACCGACTCGCACACCACGATGATAAACCGCCACGGCGTTCTCGGCTGGGGCGGCGGCGGGATCGAGGCCGAGGCGGCGATGCTCGGCCAGCCGTCGTCCATGCTGATTCCCCAGGTCGTCGGCTTCAAGCTCAAGGGCAAGCTGCCGGAAGGCGCAACGGCCACCGACCTGGTGCTGACCGT
>JBBQIA010000052.1:0-9432 GCA_038324485.1 Lysobacterales bacterium | reverse complement strand
ACGTTGCTGCGGAAGCTCTGGAAGCCGTTGGGCTTGCCCTCGGTAAACGGCGAATCGGCAAACAAGGCCGTCGCCACCGACTGCAGGGCCAGCGACACGCGGAACTTCTTCACCATGTCGGCCTCGCTCGAAAAATCGAGGTTGGTCTGAATGGTGCAGGTGCGCGTCATCATGTCGAGGCCCAGCGATCCGACCTTCGGCATGTAGTCGCGCATGATTTTGTAGCGGCCTTTCGGCATCCACGGCATGTCTTCGCGGCGCCACTTGGGCTGAAAGCCCATGCCCAAGAAGCCCAGACGCAACGGGTCGGCGGCGGCCTTCACTTCATAGAGGTGCTGTGCGGTTTCGCGGCAGGTCTCGTGGATGGTTTCGACCGGCGCGCCCGACAATTCGAGCTGACCGGCAGGCTCCAGGGTCACCGAGGCCAAACCCTGCTTCAGCGCAATCAGCCGGCCGTTTTCTTCAACGCGCTCCCAGCCGAACTTAGCGATGCCTTCCAGCAGGGCTTCGATGCCCCGCTCGCCGTCGAAGGGCACGGGGCCTAAGTCTTCGTGGCGAAAGCCGAATTTTTCGTGCTCGGTGCCGATGCGCCAGTCGGCGATGGGCTTGCTGCCCGAGGCCAGGTACTCGACCAGCTCGCCGCGATCTTCGATGGGGGTGGCCTTCTCGGCGCTGGGTCCAGACATGGGCGAGCCTCTTGATTAGGCAGTGACGATGGGGGCGACGACGGCCGTCTGCAAGGCGCGTGTCACCGGGCTTTGCCCAAGGTCAGCCAGCGGCTGACGATGCCGCGCACTTCATCAACACCAGTCTTGTCCGGCGACGAGAACAGCTGCACCGAGGCCTTGCCGGCCAGCTCATTGCGCACCTTGGTGAGGGTCTGGGCCTGCGCGCTGCGGCCGAGCTTGTCGGCCTTGGTCAGCAATACGTGGCAATTCAGGGCGCGGGTGAAGGCAAAGCCGATCATCTGGCGGTCGAAATCCTTCAAGGGGTGACGGCTGTCCATCACCACCACGAGGCCCACCAAGGACTGCCGCGACTGAAAGTAGCCTTCAAGGAAGGCCTTCCAGTGCTCGCGCAGATGCAGTGGCACTTCGGCGTAGCCGTAACCCGGCAAATCAACGAGATAGCGCTCCGGTTGCACCTGGAAGTACACCAGCTGCTGCGTGCGGCCCGGCGTTTTCGAGGTGCGCGCCAAGCCGTGACGCTGGCAGATGGCGTTCAGCGCACTGCTCTTGCCCGCATTCGACCGACCGGCAAACGCCACCTCCAGCCCCGTGTCGTCGGGAAGCTGATGCGGCAGATGCGCCGCTTTCAGGTATTCGGCGGTGTTCAGGTAGTTGGTCGCCATTAGGGGTCCTTGCGCATTAGCCGCGCAGTGTGGACGCTCCAGCGCCCTGCCGAAAGCCCGACGCGCCGCCGAGGTTTGCCGTCTTCGTTGACCCGCTAGCGCGCAGACTGGGATAATCGAGCGTCCTGCTGGGGCGTATGCCCTTGCCCTGAAAGATTCATTCGTCGCAGAAATTCCGGAGTCACCGCATGTCGCTGAAGCGCATTCTTGCCCTTGGAGCCGCCGTGGGAACGGTCATCGCGCTCGCTGGCGTGGCCTTGGCCCAGACCGCTGAGGCGCCGGCCGCGGTGGTGACCCCGACCGAGGAAGCACCGGTCACCGTGGCCGTTCTGCTTCCCACCGACGCGATCGCCGGCCCCGGCGATGCCGCGCGCGGCGAATCCAAAGCCGCAGCCTGCGCCGCCTGCCACGGCTCTGACGGCAACGCCGCCGACCCGCAGTACCCGAATCTGGCCGGTCAGCACGAGCGCTACATCGCGCGTCAGCTCGCTCTCTACAAATCCGGCGAGCGCGACAACGCCATCATGCTGGGCTTCGCCGCCATGCTGTCCTCGCAGGACATGCGTGACATTGGCGCCTACTTCGCCCAGCAGGCCGCACGCCCGGGCGTGGCCGATGAAGGCCTGATCGCCGAAGGCCCGAACGCCGGCCGCAAGTTCTACGAAGTCGGCCAGAAGCTCTACCGCTCGGGCGACCCGGCGCGCGGCATTCCGTCCTGCGCCGCCTGTCACGGCCCCGCCGGCTCCGGCGTCCCCGGCCCGAGCTGGCCTGCCCTGCACGCCCAGCATGCGCAGTACACCGCCGTGCAGCTGCGCGCCTTCCGTGACGGCGCCATCTGGGGCAAAGACGCCAATGCCAACGCCATCATGGCCAGCGTGGCCCGCAACCTGACGGACGAGGAAATCGACTCCCTCTCTAGCTACCTTCGGGGCCTTTACAACGTGCGCGACGCCGCGCCCGCTGAAGCGACCGTCGGCCGCTGAATCGGCGGCGGGAACTTTCCGCCCCGAGCCCGCTCTGAACGATCTAGCCGGCGGCCTTCCGCCGGCTTTTCATTTCCGCACTGTAAGGACCGCCGATGCTCCGTTCGCTCGCACTGATTGCCGCTCTCGCCCTGCCCGGCCTTGCCGCCGCTCAGGCCACTGCTGGCGCACCGCGCCTTGGTACGGACTACGAAGTGATCACCCCGGCGCAGCCGCTGTTCGGCGCCCCCGGCAAGATCGAAGTAGCCGAAGTGTTCAGCTATCACTGCATCCACTGCGCCGATTTCCAGCCCTTCGTGGATCGCTGGAAGGGTAGCCTGCGGGCCGACACCCGACTCACCTACGTGCACGCGGCCTTCGGCGGCGTCATCGACAACATTGCGCGCGGCTTTTACGCAGCGGAGTCGATGGGCGCGACCGAGCGCACGCACCGCGCGTTCTTCACTGCCTTCCACGTCGAGCGCAAGATCAAGACCGGCAGCATCGATGAAGTCGCCGACGTCTACGCCAGCCTCGGACTTGATCGCGCGGTGCTGCTCAACACGATGAATAGCTTCGCCATCACCTCGAAGGTGAACCGCGCCAAGCAGTTCGCGCAGCGCACGGGCGTCACGGCGACGCCGACGGTGATCGTCAATGGCAAGTACCGCGTCAGCGCGACGGCCGATCGCGGCTTCGAAGGCATGCTGCAGACCATCGACTATTTGGTGGCACGCGAGCGCGCCGCCAATGCCGTACGCCCGGCCGCGACGCCAGCCGCTAAGCCCGCGGCCAAGCCCGCCGCTGCTTCAACGCGCTGATTGCGCTGCTGAAGCGACCGGCGTGAAGACAGTTCCGTGAAGTCCGTAGCGCGCTCATGAGCGCGCCTCCGCTTCGTCTGCTCAGCGCCAATATTCAGGCCGGCAACAGCACGCGGGCCTACCGCGACTACGTGACCCGCGGCTGGGGTCACGTGATGTCGGCGGGCAAACAGCAAAACCTCGATGCGCTGGGTGCGATGTTACGGCCCTTCGACATGGTGGGCCTGCAGGAAAGTGACCCAGGCAGCCTGCGTTCGGGCTTCACCAATCAAACGCAGGCCTTGGCCGAACGCGCCGACTTCCCGTTCTGGACTCACCAGCCCAATCGGCGCGTCAGTCGAATCGCCAGCAGCGCCAACGGCCTGCTGTCGCGAATGTCGCCCAGCGCCGTCTTCGACTACCCGCTACCCGGCCGTTTAGGCGGGCGCGGCGTCATGTTGGCCCGCTTCGGCGAAGGGGCCGCGACGTGGGTGCTTGGCATCACGCATTTGTCGCTAGGCGTGGCTTCGCGCCGCGCGCAAATCGACTTCTTGGGCGAACTCTTGGCTGACCATCCGCGCGCGGTCTTGATGGGCGACTTCAACTGTCCAGCCACGGCGCGCGAGATGGAGAGCCTGTATCGGCGCACGCACCTGATGCCGCCGCCGGAGGCGCCCGCGACCTTCCCCAGCTGGGGGCCAAAGCGCTCGCTCGACCACGTCTTTACGGCTGGCTTTCGCGTTGGCAGCTATCGCGCGCTGCCGGCCGCCGGCTCCGACCACATGGCGGTGGCGCTGGAACTCCACGAACTGCCGTCGCCCTAGGCGCTTAGGGCCAAAGTAGCGCGAAGCCAACGGCCGCAAGCGCCACGGCAAAGACCCGCGCCAAAGCCGCCCCACTCAGGCGATGCGCCAAGGCCACGCCCCAGGGCGCGGCAAACCAGGCACCAAGGCCAATGCCCAGCGCGGCGGGCACGTGCACGAAACCGACCAGTCCCGGCACTGCCGCCACGGCGCCCGCCATCGGGCCAGTGGTGCCGCCGGCATAGGCCGCCGCGCTCGCCATCGCGATCACCACGCCGCAGGCCGATGACGTGCCCACCGCGCGCACCGTGGCAACCCCGCGCGACACCAGCAGGGGCACGGTCAAACTGCCGCCACCAATGCCCACGATGGCCGAAATGCCGCCAATGCCAAGGCCCAGCGCGCTGAGTAGCGGCCCGCGCGGCGCCGGCGCGGCGTCAGTCCGAAGCGCCGCCCGCACCGGCCACGCCATGCGCAGGGCCATCAGCAGGCAAAACACCCCCACAGCCGTCGCCAAGGTGTCGCCGGCAAGGCCCACCGCCCAGCGACCGCCCAGCACGCCGCCCAGCACCAATCCCGGCGCTAACCAGAACACCGTCGGCCACAGCACGCTGCCGCGACGACGATGCGCGTTGGTGGAGGCCGCTGCGGTCACGATGATCGAGGCCAAGGACGTCGCCAAGGCCACATGCATCACCGCCACCTGCGGAACGCCCGCTAGCGGCAGCACCAGCACTAAGGCCGCTACCAAAACGATGCCGCCGCCAATCCCCAGCAAACCGGCCAGCAAGCCCGCAACGAGGCCCAACAGCGGAAAAGCCAGCCACCACGGCTCAAGCATGGAAGGTGGCCTCCGCTACACTGCACGTCATGCGCAATTTCTCTCTTCTCAGCACCCTGTTGCTGCTCATTGTCGCGGCCGACGTGGCCCGCGGCGAGTCCCTTGATGCCCAACGCCCGCAGGTCGAAGCCGCCTTTGCCGAAGCGGAGCGCGGCGAACTCACCTTGGCGGGCGCTGCGCGTCTGCAAAGCCACCCGCTCGGCGCATGGCTTCAGGTGCTCGTTCGCGAGCGCGACTTAGCGGCCATCAACAGCGAGAAGCTAGGCGAACTCTTGGCCGATCTTGGCCCGCAGCCGGCGGCGACGCGACTGCGCCACGCATGGCTTCGCCGCGCCGCTGCGCAAGGCCGCTGGAAAGATTTTCTCGAGCACGATCGCGGCGGCGGTGATGTCGCGCTTCAGTGCGCCAGCCTGCAGGCCAAGCTGGCGACCCAGGCGGTCGACGCCGCTTGGGTGGCCGCCACGACGGCGCTCTGGCTCAGCGCGAATTCCCAGCCGAACGCCTGCGATCCGGTCTTTACCGCCTTCGCCCAGCGCGGCGAGCTCACTCCTGCCCTGCGCTGGCAGCGCATCGAGTTGGCCGCGCGCGCCGGCAACACCGCACTGGTGCGTGGCGCCACCCGCTCGCTTCCTGAAGCCGAGGCCGCGCGTGCGCGCGACTACGCCGCCTTCATTGACGCGCCCCACGACCGCGCGACCACGTGGCCGAAAGACGCGCGCAGCCGCGGCATGGCCGAGATCGGTTTGTCGCGTCTAGCCCGCCGCGACGCCACCCAAGCCGAGCGACGACTGGCCGCACTATCGGGTCTGCTGCCGGCGTCTAGCCCGGAATACGGACAGGTGCGCGCCGCCATCGCTTTGTGGACGGCCGCTTCCTACGGAACCGAGTCCAGCCGTCGCCTGGCGGCGGTGCCGGTCTCTGCCTTCGACGAGCCGCTGCACGGCTGGGCGGTGCGCGAGGCCTTGGCACGCAGCGACCGCGCGGGCGCACTGAGCGCCATCGAGCGCATGCCCAGCGCCCTGCGCGCCAACGCGCAGTGGCAGTACTTTGAAGCGCGGCTTCGCGAGGACCTCGGCCAAGCTGCGGCGGCGGTGCCGCTGTTTGCGGCGGCCGCCAGCAGCCCCACCTTCTACGGGTTCTTGGCCGCCGACCGTGCCGGCGTGCCCTATGCGCTGTGCCCGCGGGAAGCCAGCGACGATCCGCGCCTGATCCGCGACGTCGAGCGCAATGCGGCTTTGGTGCGGGCGATCGAATTGTTCCAACTGCGCAAAACGTCGTGGGCAGCGCTCGAGTGGCAGGCCGCCGTCTCCAACATGGATGACGACCGCCGCGCGTTGGCCGTGCGCAAGGCGATGGCTGCCGGGTGGTACGACCGCGCCATTTTCGGCATGCCGGCCAACGCGGATGCGCTCACCTACTACCGCCTGCGCTTTCCGCTTGACCACACCCGCCTGATTCGCCGCGAAGCCCAAAAGAACGGCCTGGAACCGTCCTTGGTGGCCGCACTCACGCGTGCCGAAAGCGCCTTCATGACCGACGCTCGCTCACCGGCGGACGCCCGCGGCCTCATGCAGCTGCTGCCCAGTACCGCACAAGGCGTGGCGCGACGTCTCGACCTGCCCTGGGGTGGCGCTGACAGTTTGTATCGACCCACCGTCAACGTGCCGCTGGGCACGGCGTATCTCGCGCAGCGCATCGGCGACAACGGCGGTCTGGCCTATCGCGCCATCGCGGCGTACAACGCAGGACAGGGCTCGGTAAACCGCTGGATGGCCGCCCGCCCCGCGCTGCCGGCCGACTACTGGATCGAAACCATTCCATTCAAAGAAACCCGCGAGTACGTGCCGCGCGTTCTGGCCTTCAGCGTCATTTACGACTGGCGTCTCGACGGCCGCACTCGTGCGCTCACCGACCGCCTAGAAGGCCGCAGCGCCATCGAGCCTCGCGCCTTCGCCTGTCCCTCGGCGGCCGCTCCGGCCGCCCCACTCGCCACTCGCTGAGCCCACGCCATGAAAATCATTGTTCTCGGCGGCACCGGATTCATCGGCCGCGTTCTGCTGGCCCATCTCGCCCAAGACGGTCACGCGCTGACCGTGCTGTCGCGCAACCCGAATGCCCACTTCGTTCGCCTGCTGCCGCCCGGCACGCGCGTCATCACCGGCGACGTCTACGACCCCGGCATGCTGAAGGACGCCTTCAAAGACGCGGATGCCGTGATCAATTTGGTCGGCATTCTCAACGAGTCGGGCGACAACGGCCGCGGCTTTCATCGCGCGCACGTGGCCCTGACCAAGCTAGTGGTCGCCGCCTGCCAACTGGCGGGCGTGCCGCGCCTGCTGCAAATGAGCTCGCTGAACGCCGGGCTCGGCGACAGCTTCTATCTGAAGTCGCGCGGTGAAGCGGAAGCCGCGGTGAAAGCCAGCGGCCTGCAGTGGACGATCTTTCAGCCCTCCGTGGTGTTCGGTATCGGCGACGGCTTTTTCTGCCGTTTCGCGGCCTTGCTCAAAATTAGCCCGGTGCTGCCGCTTGCTAAGGCCAGCACGCGCTTTGCGCCCGTCTACGTCGGCGACGTCGTGGAAGCGATGCGTCGTGCGCTGGATGACCGCCACACCCACGGCCAGGTCTACGAGTTGTATGGCAGCGACGTTTTCAGCTTGGCCGAACTCGTTCGCATGACCGCGCGCCAGC
The DNA here is from genome assembly GCA_038324485.1 of Lysobacterales bacterium. Classification (GTDB taxonomy): domain Bacteria; phylum Pseudomonadota; class Gammaproteobacteria; order Xanthomonadales; family Xanthomonadaceae; genus Silanimonas. The sequence continues at coordinate 1,987 of JBBQIA010000052.1, read as the reverse complement.
TTGGCCTGCGTCGCCTAGTGCTGCCTTTGCCCGATGCGGCAGCGCGCCTGCAGGCCTTCGCCTTCGACTTTGTGCCCGGCAAGCCTTTTTCGTCCGACAATTACCGCTCGCTGAAGCTCGACTCGGTGGGTGCCGTCGACGGCCTGCATCGCTTGGGTATCACGCCTACCCGCATCGGCCAGCAGCTGGCGACGATTCTGGGTTCGCCCGCCGAGAAGCAGCCGCGCTATGACCGCTATCGCAGCAACGCTCGCTGAAGGCAGCGTCTATTTGGTCGGCGGCGCCGTGCGCGACGCCTTGCTGGGCCGACCGCCCGGCGACCGCGACTGGGTGGTGGTGGGCAGCAGCGCCGAGGCCATGCGAGCCGCCGGCTTTAAAACCGTCGGCGCGGACTTCCCGGTTTTTCTGCACCCGCAGACCGGCGAGGAATACGCGCTCGCCCGAACCGAGCGCAAAAGCGGTCGCGGCTACACGGGCTTTGTGGTGCACGCCGACCCTTCGGTGACACTCGACGAGGACCTGCTGCGCCGCGACTTCACCATCAACGCCATCGCGCAATCGGCCGACGGTGAATTCATCGACCCGCTTGGCGGCCGCGCCGATCTCGAGGCTCGCCTACTCCGACACTGCAGCCCCGCCTTTGCCGAAGACCCGCTGCGCGTGCTGCGTGCGGCCCGCTTCATGGCGCGATTTGCGCCGCTGGGCTTTCGCGTTCATGCGGACACGCTGGGCCTGATGCAGCAAATGGTCGACGCCGGCGAACTCGCGCATTTAGTGCCTGAACGCGTCTGGCAAGAGCTTCGCCGCGCCCTCAGCGAAGCGCGTCCTTCCGCCTTCCTGCAGACCCTGCGCGCCTGCCGCGCCTTGGTCGTCGTGCTGCCCGAGGTGGACGCGCTGTACGGCGTGCCGCAGCGCGCCGAATACCACCCGGAAGTCGACACCGGCGTGCACGTGGAAATGGTCGTCGACATGGCCGCGCGCTTGGCACCCGGCGACGCGACGATCGGCTTTGCTGCCCTGACTCACGATTTAGGCAAGGCCCTGACGCCGGCCGACGTGCTGCCGCGCCACCCCATGCACGAACACCACGGGCTGCGCCCGCTTGCTGCGCTCTGCGAGCGGCTCAAGGTGCCGAACGCCGACAAGCAGCTCGCCACCGACGCCTGCCGCTAGCACCTCAACGTGCATCGCTTCGACGAACTGCGCGACGCCACCGTGCACGCGCTGATCGACCGCTGCGGCGGCTTTCGCCAAGGCGGCCGCATCGAGGCACTCGCCGTCGTCTGCGAAGCGGACAAGCGCGGCCGATTGGGCCATGCCGAGTCCGACTATCCGCAGGGCAAGGCCTTGATCGCCTGCCGCGACGCCGCCATCGCCGTGCAGGCCAAGGACGTGATGCGCGAGGGTTTGGAAGGGCCCGCCTTGGGCGAGGCGTTGAAGACGGCGCGCATCCAAGCTATCAGCGACGCTCGCGCTTCGACATAAGCTACAAACGTCGCGACAAATCCCCGAACGCGAAGGCCGCCGACAGGTCGACGTCACGCGTAAAGCCCATCACTTGGAAGCGCTCGCCCATCTCACCGGGCAGGGTGAGCTTGCGGATTTCGTTCATGCGCCGATGGCGCTCCACGTCATTGACGAGGGCCTCGGCCTCAGCGATGCGCTGCGGCAGGCCGTTGGCGATCAAAAAACTCGACTGGCTGCAGTAGCCCGCGTAGTCGAACCCCGCGCCGACGCCCGACTCGGCCACGGCCGTAAAATCCACGAAGGCCGTGATGTCCTGCAAGCCGGGCAAGAAGAACGGGTCGCCGTGCGCCCGATGCCGGTAGTGGCAGACGAGCGTGCCGTCGTCGCGCTCGGGCAAGTAGAACTCGCGGCGCGGGTAGCCGTAATCGACGAACAGCATCGCGCCCTGCTTCAACAGCCCGCCGATGGCCTGCACCCAGTAGGGCAGCTGCGGCAGCACTTCCGAGCGATAGCCCTCCGG
>JBBQIA010000051.1:0-9456 GCA_038324485.1 Lysobacterales bacterium | reverse complement strand
ATCGGTGCCAGTTCCAGTCCGGCCAAGGCGCTGAAGTCAAAGTCGGGCTTCGCGGCTTCGGTGGGCGGCAGCGCCGGCGCGTCTTCCGCCGACAACACTAGATGACTGGTATCCGGCACCGCATTCGTGGCCTTCGGCGTCTTGTCAACATAGGCCCCTTCGGCGAAATCGAAATCCGGCACGGGCGGCGGCGCGGGCCGCTGGCGCACCGGCTCGTCATCAAGACTGTCATCGGCCTCGCTCATGCCAGAAAAGCTCAGGTCGAAGTCGTCCTCGTCCTCAGACGTGGTGGGCGCATCGACCTCCGCGTCCAAACGCTCGTCGAGCGATGCGGCAAGGCGGGCCAGCTCCGGGTCCATTTCTAAATCACTGCCGCTCTGGTCTTCGGTTTCGCTGGACGTATCGGCTTTTCGGCCGAATCCGAAGCCACCGCCCTCACCAAAGGCCGCCAGCTCGTCTTCCGTCAGCGTGATCTCTTCGACGTCCATACCCAAGTCGCCGGCGTCGAAAGAGGTGCCAAGGTCAATCTCCTTGGCCGATAGCAGCGACACGGAGGACGTGGTCGGTCGCGGAGCCGGCGGGGCGTCGGCAGGATCGTCAATCATTTCCAGACCGCTCAAGTCGATGGCGTCATCGAAATTAAAGGGCGCGATGCTGCTCGATTCGATCTCACGAATCGCCGAGCTGTCGCGTTCAATCGCTGCATCACCCTCGTTCACCGTCATCGCCGACTGCAGGGCGCCGAAATCGAGGTCCAAGGATTCTGGGTCACCTTCAACGACGGGCGGCGTGGCCCACGAGGCGGGAGGCGCTGGGAATGCAGCTTCCGCGTCGCCATCCGTGACGGTGGTCAGTGAATCGCTGGGTGAGTAGGCGCTCGGGACGTCGCGTGCTGAATCGTTGATCTTGTCGGCGTAGTCGCTGATGTTGGCATCGCTTGGCATGGAGCCCATCGACGGCGAGCCCGGCACCAGATGGCTTGCGGCTTCCTGATGCGACTCCTCCGCGAAGCCCGGCGGCAGAACGTCGCGACCGAGCAGCTTCGCTGCCACATGACGCGCCCAACGCGCCTGATCCCATCCGGTGAGCTTCGAGGTGGTTTCGGCTTCGTCGAACATGACGTTGAGGTGCGCACCGAGAAATTCTTCCTCGAGTCGATCCAGCGCAGCCTCCACCGCCGGCTCGACGCTCACCAGCACCGTGGTCACACCTGCCGCGGCGAGATCACCCGCGGCCAGATCATTCGGATCGGCCTCAACAACGAGGCTCGCGCCCAGTTCCGTGATCGCCCGCTTGAGCTGTTCTCGTGCGTCGCCGGCGCGCGCCAGCAGGGCCACCCGCAGAGTCGAGGGCTCACCCACGAGCAGCCACCTCGGCCAGCAACTCGAACACGTGGCGGATCAATTCCGGCTCTTGATAGGGCTTGCCGAGGTAACGATTCACTCCCAACTCGAAGGCGCGCTGACGATGCTTATCGCCCGTCCGCGAGGTGATCATGATGATCGGCACGTCGCGCAAGCGAGCATCGCCGCGCATCGTTTGGGCCAACTCGTAACCGTCCATTCGCGGCATTTCGATGTCGAGCAGCATCAGGTCGGGCACGCGCTCAGCCATCTTCTCAATGGCGTCGATGCCGTCCTTCGCGGTGCCGACTTCAAAGCTATGACGCTCCAGCACGCGGCCGGTGACCTTGCGCATCGTGATCGAGTCATCGACCACCATCACGAAGGGCACCTTGCGCTCGGCCAAGGGCACCGGGGCCGGTTCAACCGGGCGACCCTGCGCCATCGCTTCATCGGCCACCGCATTGAAGCGGCGAGCCAAGGGCGCAACGTCGAGAATCACCACCACTGAGCCATCGCCCATGATGGTCGCGCCGAAGATGCCGCTCACCGAGCTGACCTGCGGCCCGACCGGCTTCACCACAATTTCCTTGCTGCCCATGACCTGGTCGACGCAAATGGCGGCTCGCAGATCGCCTGAGCGCGCCAGCAACAGCGGCATCTGCAAGCTGCCTTCGGCCTTAGCCGGCGCGTGACCAACCAAACGCCCGAGGTCGTAAATCCCGTAGTCCTCACCGGCGTAACGGAAGACCGGCGTCTCGGCGTTGGCCTGAGCATCAAGCTCTTCGCGGCCAATGCGCGCCACACCCTGCACCGAGGCAATCGGCACTGCGAAGCTGGTCTCGCCAATCTTCACGAACACGGCCTGCGTGACCGCCAGCGTAAACGGCAGGCGGACGGTGAACTCGCTGCCCTTGCCGGGCGTGGAGCGAATTTGCAGCGAGCCGCCCAACTGGCGAATTTCGCTGAAGACCACGTCCATGCCGACGCCGCGACCGGCCAGCTTGCTGACCGAGTCGGCGGTCGAAAAGCCCGACTCAAGAATGAAGGCAAACACCTGCTCATCGGTGAGCTGCGCATCGGCCGCCACCAAACCACGCTCAACGGCCTTTGCGAAGATGCGGTCGCGATCCAGCCCGCGGCCGTCATCGGTGATGCGCAAGACGACTTCCGAGCCCTCACGCGCGACGCCAATGCGGACGGTGCCCTCACTGTCTTTCTTCGCCTGCTTACGCTCGTCCGGCGATTCCATGCCGTGCGCGATGGCGTTACGGAGCATGTGCTCCATCGGCGCTGTCATGCGATCAAGCACGCTGCGGTCCATTTCGCCGCCCGCACCATCGACCTTCAGCTGAGCCTGCTTGCCGGTATCGGTGCAGGCCTGACGAAGCACGCGACGCAGGCGCGGCACCAGCGATTCGAAGGGCAGCATGCGCGTGCGCATGAGGCCTTCCTGCAAGTCCGAGCTCACGCGCGACTGCTGTAGCAGCAGGGATTCGTAGCCGCGGGTCAATTCGTCCAGCGAGTCGTACAAGTTACCCAAGTCGTTCGTCGACTCGGCCAGCGAGCGCGTCAGCTGCTGCTGGTTCGAGAAGCGATCGAGCTCCAGCGGGTCGAAAGCTTGCGTCTCTTCCTCTTCGCGCTGATAGCGCGATGCAATCTGCGCCTCGGTCTCGATTTCCAAACGACGCAGCTGATCACGAATACGCGAGGTGGTCTGTTCAAGCTCGTTGAGGTTGCCGCGGAAGGCGCCCAACTGCTGCTCAAGACGCGCGCGATAAATCGCGACTTCGCCGGCGTAGTTCACCAGCTTGTCGAGCAGGTCGGCGCGAATGCGCACCTGTTCCTGCGCCGCGCGCAGCGCGCCGCCATCGTCGTCGTCTAGCGAGTCGTCGATCGGGCGGGACAGCTCGGCCATCTTGGCCTTGCGCGGCGATTCCACACTCTTGGCAATCGGCGCGGTGGAATCGTCGCCGCTCGCAGCGATCGCGCCGGGCAGCGGCTTGCCCTGCGCCAAGGCGTTGATCTGAGCGATCAGGCCGTCAGGCTGGACGATGGCCTTGCGATCGGTGACGCGAGTCGACATCGAGTGCAGTCGGTCGAAGCAACGTTCCAGCACGATGATGCCTTGGGCATCGAGGCTGCGCTTGCCATCGGCCACCGCTTCGAGCAGCGACTCCATCGCGTGCCCCAACTCACCCATCGGCCAAACGCCGGCCATGCGTGCGCCGCCTTTCAGCGTATGCAGATCGCGCTGCAGGCCGATAATCAGCTCGCGGTCTTCGTACTCGTCGCGCAGGCGAGCCATTAGGCCGTCGCTGTGATCGAGCAGGTCGTTGGACTCTTCGAGGAAAATCTCCAAAAGATCGACGTCGATGTCGGTGACGTCGAGCGCCATGTCCGGATCGGCCGGATCACCGGCGTCGGGCACTAAAGTCGGATCAAAATCCATGCCCGAAACAAGCGCAGCAGCTTCGGCCACCGGCGTTTCGGCAGCCAGACGCTGCGCCTCGCGACGCGCCACTTCTTCGGCAATGCGCTGACGCTCGGCGGCTTGCTCCACGGCGTTCTCGCGCTCTGCGGCTTCGCGCTCGGCAGCTTCACGCTCTGCGGCTTCGCGCTCGGCAGCTTCACGCTCGGCAGCTTCGCGTTCTGCGGCTTCGCGTTCTGCGGCTTCGCGCTCGGCAGCTTCACGCTCTGCGGCTTCGCGCTCTGCGGCTTCACGCTCTGCGGCTTCGCGCTCTGCGGCTTCGCGCTCGGCAGCTTCGCGCTCGGCAGCTCCACGTTCTGCGGCTTCGCGTTCTGCGGCTTCGCGCTCGCTCTGCTCGCGTGCCGACTGTTCGGCTAGCTCAACCTGCAACTGGGTAAACGCCGCCGCTTCACGCTCGGCCTGAGCCAGCGCCTCCAATGCTTCGGCCTCGCGATCAGCCTTGTCGCGCGCCTCGCGCTCAAGGCGCTCCGCGTGCCGCAGGGCATCGGCTGCGGCGATTTCGGCGACTTCGCGCTCGTGGCGCTCGCTTTCCTCGGCCTGCGCCTTCTCAATCTCTTGTGCTTCGCGAAGGGCGGCTTGCGCCTCGGCCTCGCTGGCCTGCTCGGCGGCCAGCGCTGCCCGCTGCAGTGCGTACGCCGCTTCGTCGTCACCGTCATCCGGTACCGGCAGGGACACCTCGTCGAACGCCGAAACCGTCGACTCCGACTCGACCGTCGGCACTGCGACCGCCTCTGCCTCTGCCTCTGCCTCCGCCTCGAGAATGTCGAACGACGGCGACATCGGCGCGTCGAGGAACGAATCGAGCGTCAGCCTTTCCGGATCGTCCGCGGTTGCGGGTGCCGCGAAGGCAGCGTCGTCGAAGTCCGGAAGCTCCGGCGGTTCGGCGAAATCCGGCACTTCGGCGGTATCGATGCCACCAATGTCCACGACCTGAAATTCTTCGTCATCGTCCATGGCGATGACCGGCGCGCCCGGCTCGGGCAGCGCATCGCGAATCGTTTGCAGCACCTGCGCCAATGCGGGGAACTGCGGGAGGCGCGCTTCCGGCTCGGACAGCGCGTCCAGCGTCTGGCGCACAGCGTAAGTGGCCTGACGGACCAGCAGCACTTCCTCGGCGGTCGGCCGATGGTGGGCCGCCAAGGCACGCTTGAGAAAACCCTCCAGCGGCGCGGTAACACCGGTGATCGCGCTGACCTCGGTCATCGCGAACGCACCGTTCATCGTATGGACGGAACGCAGCAGTGGGTCGCTCACGGCCTGCGTAGCGTCGCGTTCGGCTTCGCCCAACCACGCGTCCACGATGTCCAAGTGCCCTTCGACTTCGGGACGGAGGATTTCGAGGAGCACGGGATCCAAGGCAAAAGACACGGCCTCAAGCGTGGCCTCGTACTCGGGCAACAGCGGCCATGCGCTGGGGCCGCGCATTGCAGGAACGTAGGGCGGGATCACGGCGTCTTCCGGCGCCGACGACTCAGCCTCTGCGGCGACCGCAGCGGGTTCAACGACCGCGGTCGAGGTTGCCGTGGAGAGCTCTGCCGGCTCAACCGCATCCAATGCGTCAGAGGGCGCATGCGCCTGCGGGGCGACGTAGCTCAACTCTTCGCCGGCGGCAATGCGCTCGGCGACAGCAGAAATGCCTTCCAGGTCGGCGTAACGCTCTTCTCCGGCCAGGGCTCCGAGCAGATCGGGCAACACCCGCCCCGCTTCGGAAATGATGTCGTGAACCGCCTGCGTCGGCGGACGGGTGCCGTCGAGCACGCGATTCAACAGATTTTCAATTTTCCAGCTGAACTCGCCGAGCGCTTTCGCGCCGACCAGTCGACCGCTGCCCTTCAGCGTATGGAACACGCGCCGAATCGGGCGCATGGCATCGACGTTCTCGAGCTTCGCGCCCCAGGCCGGGAGCAGGATCGCCAAGCTGTCGATTTCTTCAGTGAACTCTTCGAGAAAGACTTCTTGAATTTCCGCGTCCACATCGTCATTCGACGCCGCGTCGTAGCCAGGCAAGCGCTCGCCGATTACCGCAGCAACCGGCGCGGGCGAGGCCTCGTCCGTTACCGACATCGCTTCTTGCGGCTCGTCTGACGTCGAAACCGGCGCCTCCATCAACAATGCGGGCGCTTCCGTCGCTTCCATGGCAATCGGATCGGGTGCTTCGATGATGGGGCTACCCGTCACGAACGACGTTGTCTCCACCACAACCGGCGCGTCATCGGCAGAAGCTTCCACCGCAGACGTTTCGACGAGAAGCGAAGCCATGGGCTCAACTTCCGAGACCACGGGCGCTTCAACGACGACCGGCACGTCCGTCTCTGCGGCAGGCGCTTCGCCGATGCGCAGCGGCGGAATGGCCGGCGCGGGCGAGGCATTGGTCACCACCGCGGCGCGCTCGGCGGGTAGCGGCCAATAGCCAATCGCAGCCAAACTTTCGCGCGCGATGTTCAGCACTTGCTCGGGGTTCGGACGGCGATCGCGAACCGCTTCCAAGAAATACTCAACGGACGCCAGCGCGTCGGCTAAACGGTCCAACTGATGGCCGCTGGGCACGCGACGACGGCCAATCAATTCCTCGACCGTAAAGCGCGAAATGGCGACCAGAAGCTCGACCGCGCTAGGGGATTCAAGAATGCGCAAAGCGCCAGCCACTTCCGAGAGCAGGGGCGACACCGGCTCCAGCCGCGCGTGGTCCCAATGGGTCTCGACAAAGGCCACGAAACAGGCGCGCGCGGCCACAAAATTATTGAGTGCTTCGCGCGAAACCACGTCGACCACGGCCCGCGCTTCGGCGGCAGGCAGCAGCGGTACGGGCGCATCGGCATCAACCTCGACACTGCCGAGTCGGGCCACTTGATCGTCGAGCATGGCTTCGACGTAAAGCAGCGCGCCGGCGATGTCGAGCAGGGCCGACTCATCGGGAGCGCGATGGCCGCCGGCGATGGCGTGCATGGTGGCGAGCTGGTCGCGCACCACGCGCTGCGGCACACCAAGACCCAGAACGCCTAGGGTCTCTTTGACGCGATCAAGCGTTTCAATTTGGCTATCAAGATCTGCCACCACACCGTCGGGGGCGCGCATGTGCAGGTCGAGGGCATCCTTCACCCGCAGCAAGTCTTCCTTGATGGCGTTCGTAACGGTCGACAGCAGAGCGCGATTGTGGCCTGCCATCGCGCTGCGCGCGTGCTCAACCTCGCGCTCGCTCGGCATGTAGCTGTCGAGTTCAAAGACGGCGCGCACTTCACCCAAGCGCCCCGAGGCGTCCGGCGCATGCGCGGCGAAATACAGCAGTTGGCGGGTCAGCTCGACCGGCGGCTGGGTACGGAAGGCAGCATCGCCCTCGGTGGCGAGGCGACGAATCTCGCGCTCGACCTTGGCCACGGCCTGCTGGTGACTGCGGTCCATCGGAAAGGTGCCGCGCGCAGCGGCGTCGAGCAGGGCCGATGCCACCCAAAACAGGCGGCGAGCCGACTCAGCGCTGGTGAACTCAACTAACTGCAGGCAGACATCGGACAAATCGCGCGCGGACGCGGCGTCGCCGTCTTTCAACCACTTCAGCAAGCCACTCTGGAACAGCTGGCTCGCCACTTCTGCGCGACGGCGCACTTCATCGAGCGGCAGGGGCGTGGACGGACCGCGCGCAACGGCGGGCAGTTCCACACCGAGGTTCGGCGAGAACAGCATCGACTCCGACACGCCTTTCTCGCCGCGCGCGCCGCGCAGATCGTTCAGCAGCGGCAGCAGCACCAGTGGAATGTCGCGGAAGCCCGTTTGCAAGCGCTCCAAATAATCGGGCAACTGCACGATGCCGCGCATCAGCGCGGAGAAGGCGTTGTCGCGATCCTCAATGCCGCCGTCAGCGAGAGCACGACCGAGGGCGTGCATTTCTTCGGCCACCATGGCGGCGCCGTAGAGCTCGACCATCCGCAGCGCGCCATGCACTTGGCTAAGGCCGTTCACGCACAGGTCGAGCTGAGCCGGATCCTGCCCGTCCTCGACGTAAGCCTCGAGGCCTTGGCGGGCCAGCTTGAGGGTCTCGTCGATTTCCGGCTTGACCCACGTCAGCGTGGTGTAGTCGTTCTGGTCTTGCAGACGCATCGTGCGCTCTCAAGGTTCGGGTTGACGCCGCGGCGCAAGCCGCGGGAGAGCAGATCAGTCCGGCAGCTTGAAGTCGGCAACCGATCGACGCAGGTCTGCAGCAAGCTGGGCCAAGTTACCGATGGACTCGGCGGTCTGGCTGGCACCTTGCGAGGTCTGCGTGGTGATCTCCTGAATGACCGTCATGGTGGCGGTGATGTTCGTTGCCGCTGCCGACTGCTGGCGTGAGGCATCGGAGATGCTCTGGATGAGGTCGGCAAGGTCGTTCGACACCTTTTCAATCTCGACCAGCGCAAGGCCTGCGTCCTCGGCCAAACGGGCACCGGCGACCACTTCCGCGGTCGTCTGCTCCATCGAGCTGACGGCTTCGTTGGTATCGCTTTGAATGGTCGCAACGAGGGCTTCGATTCGCTTCGTCGCGTTTGATGCGCGTTCGGCGAGTCGCTGCACTTCATCGGCCACGACCGCGAAGCCTCGGCCCGCCTCACCGGCGGAGGCCGCCTGAATGGCGGCGTTCAAAGCCAGAATGTTCGTCTGCTCGGAGATGTCGTTAATCAGTTCGATGATCGAGCCAATTTCCTGCGAGCTTTCACCGAGGCGCTTAATACGCTTCGAGGTTTCCTGAATCTGATCACGGATGTTGTCCATGCCCTGAATCGTCTGGCGCACCACTTCGGCGCCCTTCGCGGCGATCTGCACGGAGCGCTGCGCCACGTCAGCGGATTCGGCGGAGTTCTTCGAGACCTCGTCGATGCTCGCCGCAATTTCGTTGATCTTCGCGGAGGCGGAAGTGATCTGCTGCGCCTGGTGTTCGGCGGCGTCAGCGAGGTGCATGGCCGTGGCCTGCGTTTCCTGCGCGGCGGCGGCAACCTGCACGGCGGTCTCGTTAATCGTGCCGACGAGGTTACGCAGCTGGTCAATAGCGAAGTTGATGGAGTCGGCGATGGCGCCGGTGATGTCTTCCGTCACCGTGGCTTTGGCGGTCAGGTCACCCTCAGCGAGCGAGCCCATTTCGTCGAGCAGGCGAAGAATGGCCTCTTGGTTTCGCTGATTGAGCTCGGTGGCTTGGCGCTCGCGCTTGCGACCGTCGGCGAAGATGGTGGAGAGCAAACCGAACAGGCCGATCAAGAGACCGAGGCCTGAACCAATCGCCCAGAGGTTGCTCGGGAACACGCGCGCAACGTCGGCGTTCGCGAAGGCGTTCGCGAGGGCGGCACTGTTTTCGCCCAAGACTTCGGCATCGCCGGAGAGCACCGTGCTCGAGGCCTGCACGGCGAACAGGTTCTCCGCCGAAGTCAGGATGCTTTCGATTTCCTTCTGCGCGTCGGCGTACTGCGTCTCGACCGCGTCGACCGCTGCCCGAGCGTTAGGCGAAGTCAGCGCGCTGACGCCCAAGTCTTCATTGCCCTGCTTTAGGCCCGTCAGCACCTGCGAGAACACGGCCGCGTCGCGAGACAGGGCGTCGGACTGGTCAGAACCGGAGCGAATTTCCGCGACGCGCTGGGCCATACGATTGGCGAGCACGATCTG
>JBBQIA010000050.1:0-9586 GCA_038324485.1 Lysobacterales bacterium | reverse complement strand
GGTGTCGAAACGGTGTGGTCGGGCGAGGAAATTCCGGCCTACGCGAATCAAGTGATCCGGAAAGACTGGCGTGGCAAGCACATCACGCTTGAGCGCTTCGCCGAAATGGCGCGCTTCAACTACGGCAGCACCGTCGTGCTGCTCTTCCCGAAGAACGCGCTCGCGAGCATGGCGCCCTTGGCGCCCGAAGCCCCGGTGGTGCTGGGGCAGCGAATCGGCACCCTGGCCTAAGGCTTGGCGCTGCAGAGGCGAACCCCCCAAACGCGACGGTACACTCGGCGCATGGGCGCGCTAACCGACATTCGGGTCTACCTAACGCAGACACACGCCTGCGGCTACTGGCCTGATCGTCTGGCTCGCGATTTGGTTCTCGATCCGCAAGACCCGGCCTTGGCGGCGGTCTACGAGCCCGCCTTGGCGATGGGCTTTCGCCGCTCTGGGCGGCACGTCTATCGCCCGCACTGCGGTCTCTGCCAAGCCTGCCTGCCCATTCGCCTCCCGGTAGCGCGCTTTCAAGCCTCTCGGGGCCAACGCCGAACCGCCGCCCGCAACATCGATTTAGTGATGTCGGTGCAGACCGCTCGCCACAGCGACGAGGTGTTCGACCTCTACGCGCGCTACTTAGGCGCGCGACACCCCGACAGCCCGATGGTTGATCCGAGCCTTGAGGAGTTTCAGCAGTTCTTGATTGGCGATTGGAGCCCCACGCGCTTTTTCGAGTGGCGGTTGGAGGGTCGACTGGTTGCGGTGGCCGTCACCGACGTCACGGCGAATGCGCTTTCTGCGGTCTACACCTTTTTCGATCCGGCCTTTGAATCGCGCAGCTTGGGCACGCAGGCCATCCTCGGCCAGATCGACTGGGCGCGCGCCACTGCGCGCCCGCACCTGTACTTGGGGTTCTGGCTGAAAAGCCACCCGAAGATGGACTACAAACGTCGGTTTCAGCCGCTGGAGCGGCTCTGGAACGGACACTGGATCGCGTTTGACGAGGACCATGAATGAGGAACGGCCATTTAGCCAAAGCGTCGGTCGCGTCGCTGTTGGGCCTTGCGTTTTTACTTTCTGGTTGCCAGCCCATGACCACCGCGTCTGACGTTGTGCCGGTTACGCCCGCCGCGCCAGAGTCAACAACGCTGCGAGTGGCTGCCTACAACGTGTCGCTTTACGCCGACTCGAAAGACGCGGTTCGCCAGCGTCTTGCCGGGGGCAAGGACCTCGCCGCTCAGCGCGTAGCGGCCGTCATTCAGCGCCAGCGCCCCGACCTGTTGCTGCTCAACGAATTCGACTACGACGCCGAAGGCCGACTGGCGGACGTGTTCGCCAATGAATACCTCGGCGTTGGGCAATTCGGTGAAGCCGCCATTCGCTACCCGTATCGCTACTTTGCGCCGGTCAACACCGGCGAGCCCAGCGGCATGGACCTCAACGGCGATGGCCGTATTGGTGGTCCAGGCAGACTTCATGGCGAGGACGCCTTCGGCTTCGGCCTGCATCCGGGCCAGTACGGCATGGTGGTGTTTTCGAAATACCCCATCGACACTGCGGGTGTTCGCAGCTTCCAGACGCTTCCGTGGGCGCAACTGCCCAACGCTCGGCGCCCGAAGAATCCGAGCACCGGAGCCTGGTGGCACAACGATGCCGTGTGGCCGCGGCTGCGCCTGTCTTCGAAGTCGCATTGGGATGTGCCGGTCTTGACGCCGCTGGGCACCGTGCACTTTTTGGTTTCGCACCCCACCCCGCCGGTGTTCGACGGCCCAGAAAACCGCAACGGTCTGCGCAACGCCGATGAGCTAACACTCTGGCGTCACTACCTCGACGGCGGCGACGCTCCTTGGCTGTGTGACGATCAAGGTCGGTGCGGCGGTCTTCCTGCCGATGCGGCCTTCGTTCTGGCCGGCGATTTAAACAATGATCCGATGGACGGCGATGGTGAGCGGCAGGCCGTTCGCGATCTGATCGCCCACTCCCGCATGGCGGCGAGCGAGCCACCGGAAAGCGAGGGCGCGGTCGCGGCGGTCGCACGCTATCCGCGACAGAATCCACCGCGACAGGGCCGCGCCGCCTGGGCCACCGGCGACTTCGGGCCGCAACGCGGCACCCTGCGCCTCGACTTCGTGCTGCCCTCGCGCGCGTTTCAAGTGATCGACCGTGGCGTGTTTTGGCCTGCTCCGGGCCAGAAGGGCGCGGAGTGGATTGACGCCAGCGACCATCACCTGGTGTGGCTCGACCTGAAAGCGGCGGTACGCCAGCCGTGACTCTTAGCAAGAGCGACATCAGCCTTGCTGCGGCGGGCCTGACGGCTGCGTTTCTGATGGCCGTCCCGAAGATCGCCGTGGCCGTCGGCGAACGCGCTCTGCAGCGACTAGCCGAGCGCCACGCCGAGGCATTGGCGTTTCCGGCCTTGGTCGATCGCTGTGCAGCGCTCGAGCCCAGCACCAAAGCCGATTGGGCACACGCCCTTCAGCAATGGCAGACCCGCCGCGCTGAAACGCTCGCCGAAGCAGCGACTTTGATTGAGCGTCTTGCCGCCAGCCAAGGACAGACGCGCGAGGCGGTGGACGCGGCCATTCGCGAGCAAGCCGATGCCCGCAATGCAGCGGCCGACGCGGAGACGCTTCGCTACACCTGCGAGCAGCTGCGCTTTACCTTGCGCGGCGAACCTGTGGTGCCGGTGCTAGGCGCGCAGATCGACGAGGACACGCGCCGCGAAATTCTGGACGAATTGCTGCCCGTGGCCAGCAAGCTAATGCCCTGCGAGCAGCCCGAACGCATTCTGGTTCGCGGCGCGCCGCCGGCGGTGCTGCGCTTTGATGCCACTTCGGTGTCGGCGCTGGCTGATCGCGTCGAAATGTGGAACGTCATCGGCTGCGGGCGCTCGCTGGATGTGGAGCTCAGCCTGCGCTTTCCCGCTGGGGACCCACCGACCTTCGCGCTTGGCTTTCCGCGCACGGCGATGCCAGCAACGCCCGCCGTCGTCGCCGACTAGTCTGCTGCGCTTACTCCAGACGCACCGACAGCGCTGCGGCCGCGCGACGGGCTTTGCCCCGTGCGGCATCCACATCCGCATCCCGCGCTAGCGTCACCGCCACGCGCCGGCTGCCCTCGACCCGCGGCTTGCCGAATAAACGCAGGGCGGTGTCGGCTTCGGACAGCGCCGCGTCGAGGTGCTCGAACACCGGGACGCCATGACCCTCAGCCACGATGGCGCAGGACGCGGCCGCGCCCAGACTGTGCAGGTTCGGAATGGGCAGGCCCAAAATGGCCCGGGCGTGCAGCGCAAATTCCGAGAGCTCCTGGCCCATCAGCGTCACCAAGCCGGTGTCGTGCGGGCGCGGGCTGACTTCAGAGAACCACACGGCGTCGCCCTTCACAAACAGCTCAACGCCGAACACGCCCCAGCCGCCCAAATCGTCCGTCACCGCTCGGGCAATGCGCTCGGCCTCGGCCAGCGCGGCCGGCGCCATCGGCTGCGGCATCCAGCTTTCGCGGTAGTCGCCGGCCACCTGCAAATGCCCAATCGGCGGGCAAAACAGCGTGCCGTCGCGGTGGCGCACCGTCAGCAGGGTGATTTCGTAGTCGAAGTCGATAAAGCCCTCGACGATGCAGCGTCCGCGTCCGGCGCGGCCGCCGGTCTGCGCGTACGCCCACGCGGTGGCGATGTCGTCCTCGCTGCGAACGACGCTCTGGCCCTTGCCGGAGCTCGACATCAGCGGCTTCACCACGCAGGGCCGACCCAAGGCAGTGACGGCGTCGCGGTACTCGGCCTCGGTGTCGACGAAACGGTAGGGCGAAGTCGGCAGGCCCAATGTCTCGGCCGCCAGACGACGAATGCCTTCGCGGTCCATCGTTAGCCGCGCGGCCCGGGCGGTGGGAATGACGCGCTGCCCCTCGGCTTCCAGTTCGACCAAGGTCTGGGTGTGGATGGCCTCGATCTCGGGCACCACCAGATGCGGCTGCTCGGCGGCAATCAAAGCGCGCAGGGCGGCGGGGTCGAGCATGTCCAAGACGTGGCTGCGATGCGCCACCTGCATGGCCGGCGCGTTGGCGTAGCGATCGGCGGCGATGACTTCCACGCCGAAGCGCTGCAGTTCGATCGCCACCTCTTTGCCCAATTCGCCGCTGCCCAGAAAGAGCACACGCAGAGCCGAGGGCGACAGCGGAGTGCCAAAGGTGAAGGACGCGGCAGACATGGCGGTGTTTCCTTGATCGAGGCCGACAGTTTAACGGGGCGCTTGTCGGCCTCACATTGGATGCGCCATCCTCTCGTTTCTGGATGAGCGCCTGATGCCCTACAAAATCACCCTTTTTCTATTCGCGCTTGTCCTATCGGCGCCTGCATTTCCTGCGTCATCCGCGTGGTTGCCTGCCGAAATTGTGGGGCTCACCGCCGACGCGCGATTGAAGGAGACCAGCGGCTTAGCGCCCGCGCGCCGTCATCCAGGAAAATTTTGGACGCACAACGACAGCGGCAACGGCGCCGAACTTCAGCTGATGTCAGCCACCGGCGAGCACCTCGCGACCGTCAGCATTGACGGCGTGCGCAATGTGGATTGGGAAGACCTTGCTGGCTTTGAACTCGACGGCACGCCCTATCTGCTGATCGCCGACACGGGCGACAACATTGGCCTGCGAAAAACCCTCTCGTTCGTCGTGGTTGAAGAGCCCGCCACCCTGAGCGAGGACATGCGCATTCGTCCGGCATGGACCGTGCAGTTTCGCTGGCCCGACGGGGCTCGCGACTGCGAGGCCGTGGCGGTCGACGCAACGGCCGGTGATGTCCTTCTGATTTCGAAGAAGCGCGTGCCGCCTGAATTGTTTCGCGTGGCGCTGCGGCCATCGGTGGCCGGCGTGCAGGTGGCCGAGCGCCTTGGCTTGCTCGAGGGCATCGCCCAACCCAGCGCTGCGGACTTGGCACGCAGCCCCATTTACGGGCGCTATCGCTCGCAGGTGACGGCAGCCGACTTAAGCCCAGACGGGCGCACGCTCGCCGTGCTGAATTATCAAGTCGTGAACCTTTACGAACGGGCCGCCAACGCCCCGTGGGCCGATGCCCTTTCCATGCCGATACGATTGGAGTTCGCGTGGATGCCGCAGGCCGAGGCGATGACGTTCTCGGCCGACGGCGACGCACTTTGGGTGGCCGGCGAACAGCAGCCCAGCCCCCTGATCCGGTTTAAGCGAAAACCGTAGATGAAATCGCGGCAAGGCTGCCCTGCCCCAGCGCTAGACTCCAGCCCATGAGCTCTGCGCCGCGCTTCCTCGTCAACACGCCTGCCATCGAGCTCTGGCCGGCGGCCACCTGCCGCGCCCGCGCCAACGACACCGCTCGCGCGCTGGCTTCGGCGCAAACGGTGCTGCGGCGTAAGCGCGACGGCCGTTTCTTGGCCGCCAACGGCGCGCAAGGCCTCCGCCCGCTGCGGCCTGATTTTTGGCAAGAACCCGGTGTGGAGGAGGCCCTCGACGCCCTCGCCGTGCTGGATGCGCGCTGCCCCGCCGCACACCCCTTGGCTCGGGGATGGCTGGATTCAGAGATCGATCGCGACGCGAACGCCGCCTTGGGCATCGACGCTGATGACGCCGAACGCCGCGGCCTGCCCTTTCAGCCGGAACCGCGCCTGCTGGTCCTCGCGGGTCGCGACCGCTTTCGACGTCCGCTCTGGCTACTGACGCCGGCCGCACAAGCGTGGGCCCGGTTGCGCTTCGCAGCCCTGCATGACGGCATCGTGCTTGACGCCATCTCGGGCTTTCGCAGTCACGCCTATCAGCGCGGGATTTTCGAGCGAAAGCGCGCTCGCGGGCAGACGCTGGCGGAAATTTTGGCGGTCAATGCCGCACCGGGTCATTCGGAGCATCACAGCGGACGCGCCATCGACATCGGTACCCCGGGCGAGCCGCCGGCCGAGGAAAGCTTCGAAGCGACTCTCGCCTTCGCGTGGCTGCTGCAGCGCGCGGGTGATTTCGGCTTTGCCTTGAGTTACCCGCGAAACAACGCGAACGGCATCACTTACGAGCCTTGGCACTGGTGCTGGCATCCTGCGAGCGGATGATTTTCTTCGCCGGCTCGACGACCCCCTCGCCGTCGGCGATGCGCCACAGATAAAGCGCAGCCAGCGTGCGCCACGGGCCCCACACCGCGCCGCGTGCCTGCAGTTCCTTCGCTGTTGGTGCGACGGCTAAACCATCCAGCACCTGCGCGCCTTTGCGAACGCCCAAGTCATCCACCGGCAGCACGTCGGGGCGGCCCAAACGGAAAATCAGCAGCATCTCAACCGTCCAACGGCCGATGCCGCGCACGGCCGAGAGGCGTTCGATCAGCACAGCGTCGGTCATTCGCGGCATCTGTCGCGCCGACGGCACCTCGCCTTCCTCAGCGCGTCGACACAGGTCGCGCAGGGCCAAGACCTTGTTGCCCGATACCCCGCAAGCACGCAACGTGGCGTCGTCGACCGCGCCGAGCGTGGGCGGCAGTAAATGCATGGCGCCAATGGCCGTTTCAACGCGAGCAACAATCGTCGCCGCGGCCTTGCCCGACAGCTGCTGATACAAAATCGCGCGCGACAGCGCATCCACGGTATCGAAAGGCTGGCGCCAGCCTTCGGGCGTAATCGGCCCAATGCGCTTTATCCAGCGCCCCAGCGCGCGATCGCGACGCGCTAAATGCGCGCTTGCCGCCTCAAGGTCGAATCCACGCGGCACGGGCCCCTCCGCTTAGGCGCCCAAGCTCTCGCGGCTGGCCCAGAGCGGGTCGGCTACGTCGGGCGGCAGGCGAAATTCGCGCCCGGCAAAGCCCGAGCCCTGCGTGTCTGGGGCTTCGATCACCCACGCCCACGTGGCATCGGCCTCGCGGCGCAGAGCCACGGCATAGGCGCCGTCCGCGGCCTTAAATCGAATCACGCGCTCGGGTTCGGCGTCGCTGGACGCGCGAAGGTCGAGCTGTCGAAGGTCGAGTGCCGCCGCCACCAAGGCATCGGGAAGCGGCGTCAGAGCCAGCAGCTGTCCCTCGACGCGATAGCGGCCGTCCACCGCGATCAGGCGCAGCGGCGCCTGATTCCCGTCCTCAATCTGAATCCACGCGGGCGACACCGGCCGCTCGGACCAAAGGCGTGGGTCCATCCATTCCGACACCTTTGCCGGCAAGCGCAGCGTGGCGTCGCTTAAGCAGCCCTGCGGCGAGGACTCCGCGCGCAAATAGGTGCCGCCGCGCGCCTGAGGAAAGCCGATGATCACGGTCTGCTCGCCGGCAGCGAGGCTCACGCTCACGCGGCCGGTGGGCCGAGCAAAAGCACCGGTCGCCGCGTCCATGACCGGCGTCGACGAGGGCCAGTCAATGCCGATCTGCGAGTAGCGCGAGGGATCTGCGGTTTTTAGCTCGTCACAGCGGGCCTCGGATAGCTCCAAAAGCAGCGGCTGAAGCCAGCGTCGATCCGCCCGCCATCCGGCCTTGGGGATCATCCACTGCGCGCCCTGACGCTCAATTTTTAGGGTTTCGCCGCCCTGCTCGATCGTGACCGCATTGAGCGTCGGCAAGGCCTCGGCCAAGCCAGGCACCACGGCCGCTGGCGCCACGTCGCGGGGTGTGCAGGCGACCAAGCCCAAGACTACAACGCTCACCCCCGCCAGCCGCGCTAGGGCTAACAACGATGCCGCGCGGCCGCGCCGGCGGTTCAAGGCTGCGGACGACGACGGCGCTGAAGACGCCACAGGCCACCCAGCAAAAACACGAACGCCACTAGGCCCGGCACCAGCACGATGTTGATGAAGCGCAGGACGCTAGACAGTGTTTCGATGTCGGCATTGAGCTGACGCTGCACGTCGCGCAACTGCAGGCGCACTTCCGCCTTTTCTTGCTGGAAGCGCGTTAGCTCGGCCTGCTGTTCCGCGCCCAGCATCGGCGCCTCGCCCTCGCCCCGCTGCAGGGCGGTCAGCTGCTGCTCTAACTCAACCAACCGCTGCTGAAGCCCCTGTTCGGTCTGCAAGAATTCCTGCTCGGCGGCACGACGCAAGGCCTGCACGCGATGGAAGGGCCGCGTGCTGACGGCTCGCGTGCGCAAAGCAATCAAGTCGGCCTGACCGCTCAAATTCTCGACCGCGTTGTAGACCAGATCGCCATTGTTGGCGAAGGGCTCCGAGAATCCACCTGGCGCCACGTTCACCCAAAACGGATCGGCAAGTAGGTCGGTGTCGGCCACCACGATGGCCTGAAGGTCACTGACGCTGCTGGCCAAATGCCCTTCGCCGGCGCGCTGCGGGAACGCGCTGCTTACGGGCCCGGAGAGTCGGGCGGCCAAAGTGCGCGGGCCACCCTCAGCGCGAAACGCGCGCAGTAAATTCGTCGGCGTGGCGCTCACCGTGCCCAGCATCGAGGTCGGCAATTCGCCGCTGCCCTCAGAGCTCTGAATCAACGGCTCGAAGCGCGTGTTGGCGCCCACGCGATGGCGAAGCGCGCCGGCCGTCGAGGCATTGATCGACTCCATCTGCGCGGTAACGATGTCGTCGCTGGCCAAAGCCTCGGTCTGCAGCCCCAGAAGCGTAATCAGCGGCTCGGTCGGCCCGCCTTCGCGAGTCTGCACCGCCAGCGCGGCGTTCGGATCGGCCACCACCGACTCTGGATCGAAATCCACGCCCCAGGCCGCCAGCAGCGGCCCCAAATCAGAGAATCGCGTGCCGGCCACTTCACCGGTCAAGGGATCGGGCTCGGCGTTTTCGGCGTCCGGATCGACGAAGGCCAACACGCGGCCACCGCCGAGAGCGAACTGATCGATGGCGTAGAGGCTGTCGTCCGACAGCGCGCTCGGATGCACCAGCATCAACAGGTCCACGTCCCCGCCCACGGTGGCGAAATTCGCGCCCAGACGTCGCAGCTCGAAGAGCTCGCGCAGTTGCTGGTCAACCACCCAACCGGGCGAAGGCTGGCCGGTCGACGGGTCGAAGGCGGGCGCCATCGGCAGCCCGCTGTAAAGGGCCACGACGGGCCGCTTCTCGACCGACAGGGCCGACACCAGCTTCGCCAAGTTGTATTCGAGGAAGGGCTCGCGCTCGGCCTGCAGGAAGGGAATCGGCAATTCACCGTCCGTGCGATTGCTGCCGACGATGCCGAAGAAGAAGCTGCCGCCACTTTGCAGCGGCACGGCGGTCAGACCCTGCGCGACCGCGCGGTCTTCGTCATCGGAAAAGGGCTCGGGGTCGATCACATCAACAATGAGCCCACCGTCGGAGCGCGAGGCCATTTCCAGCAGCAGCTCGCGCACGCGCTGGGCGTAGGCCCGCACCTGCGGAAAATCACTCGCGGCCCGCTCGGAAAAATACAGGCGCAGGGTGATCGGCTCATCAATGCCGTCGAGCAGGGCGATGGTCGCCGGCGACAGGGTGTGCTCACGATTTTCCGTGAGGTCGAGTCGCGCGCCACGAAGCAGCCACATCGAGAGGCCAACCAGCACCACAAAGCCCACAGCCAAAACCGGCAGAGACAAGGCGGAGCGTTTCAGAGCATTCAGGGCCACGGCTCAGCCCCCCTTCCGCGCGTCGAGGATCAAGACCGTGGCCCACAGCCACGCGCCGATCGAAAACAGGAAAAACAACAGGTCAC
>JBBQIA010000049.1:0-9604 GCA_038324485.1 Lysobacterales bacterium | reverse complement strand
CGTTGACCTCGACATTGCGCGTGGCGAATTTGTCGGCATCACCGGTGCCTCGGGTTCGGGCAAGTCCACCTTGCTCAACGTGCTGGGCTGCCTAGACCGGCCCGACGCCGGTCATTACTTGCTGGAAGGCACCGACGTGGCGCGGTTGGATGACGGGCAGCTGAGCGAGTTGCGCAATCGCCGCATCGGTTTTGTCTTTCAGAGTTTCCACTTGATGCCGCGTTTGACGGTGCTGGAGAACGTGCTGCTGCCGATGCGCTTTTCGCGCTCGCCGTTTGCGCACGATGTGGAAGCACGCGCACGCGAACTGCTTGCTCGCGTGGGCCTAGAGTCGCGAATGACGCACCGACCGTCGGAGCTGTCGGGCGGTCAGATGCAGCGCGCCGCCATTGCCCGCGCCTTGGTGCTCGACCCGGCCCTGCTGCTGGCCGACGAGCCCACCGGCAACCTCGATTCGAAGAGTGCCGCCGATATTCTTGGTTTGCTTGGCGAGCTTCACACGGCCGGTCAGACGGTGGTGATGGTGACCCACGACATGGCGCTGGCCGCCAGCTTGCCGCGGCAGGTGCGTATGAAGGACGGAAAGGTTGACGATGATCGCCGCCAATAAGTTTCGCTCTCACGCCACGTCGGCCCCCGCTGCCTCGATCACGATCGCGGTGCTTGGAATGGCCATGCTGTTCGCCAGCACTGCGGCCGACGCCGGGCGGGTGATGCTCAGTGGCACCGTCCGCTCGACCGACGCCGAGCCCATCTACGTGCCGATGTCGAACACCTCGCCGGTCGTGCTGCAGCAAATGGCGGTCGACGGATCACCGGTGGCTGCCGGTGACGTGCTGGTGCGCATCGACCCGGGTCCGGCGACTGCACAGATCAATGGCCTCGAAACGCAGATCGCGCTGGCGCAGGCGCGCTTGGACAAAGAGCGCGCCGAGCTGGAAGTGCGTCGCGTCGATGCGGCCTTGGCCTTGGTCGATGCCGAAGCGGCCTTGGGTCGCGCCGAGGTTGATGCCGTGATTCCGGCCGCCTACATCGCGCGGATTGACTACGATCGATATCAGGGCGAAGCCGAGCGCGCGCGTCGCGAGATTGTCTTGAAGCGACGCGAGTTGGAAAACGCTGCCGAAGCCGTGCAGCGTCGCGACCGCGATGGTCGACTAGAAATTGATCAGCTTCAGGCCGACCGCATTTTTGCCGAGCGCCAAATTTCCCGTTCCGAACAGCGGGCGACAAAGCCGGGCACGGTGGTGCTTGGCTTTCATCCTTGGAGCGGGCAGCGCTTTCAAGAAGGCCTCTCGGCGAACTCCGGCATGGTGATCGGCGAAGTGGTCGGCGCTGGCGATCTGGCCGTTCGCGCCTGGGCGCTGGAAGTGGATCGACCGGGCCTTGCGATTGGACAAGCGGTGACGGTGAGCTTCGATGCCGTGCCCGGGAAAAAAGTGGGCGGAAAAATTACCGGTATTTCCGGTGCGCCCGAGCCCAAGGCCGAGTGGGGTGGCGGCCGCTACTTCACCATTGATGTGGCGCTGGACGCAGGCGAACCCCTGCCCCTGCGGCCGGGCATGAGTGCGCGCATTGATGCTGATGACGCTGGCTCCGTTATCGATACCGCCGCCGTTACCGCCGCCGGAGCTGGTGCATGAGCAAGGCATTTTTTCCGCGACGAATGCCGGGCAAGCCGTTCGCCTCATGGATGGTGCTTGGCATGACGCTGTGCCTGTCCTTGCCGTTGGCGGCGTCCCAAACACTTCGGCTCGAAGGCGAGATTGCTGCGGCGCGCAGCGTGCCGATTTCGCCGCCACCGGTGGAGAACCAGTGGAATTATCAGATCACGCAGCTGGCCCCCGACGGCTCGCGCGTTCGCGCCGGCCAAGTCGTCGTGGCCTTTGACGCCACCGACGTGCAGCGGCGTTTGCAGGAAGCCGACAGCACGCTCAAAGAAAAACGCAGCGAGCGCGAGCGTCTGATTCTTGATTTGGCCGAACGTGAGCGCACTGAAGCGCTGACGCTGGAAGAGCAGCGTTCCGAACTCGACAAAGCCGAACGAAAGGCCACGCAGCCGGCCGAATTGCTGCGTTCGGTTGAGTACCGAAAGCTCGTCATTGACCGCGAACGCGCCGTGCGACGCGTCTCTTTATTCGAGCAGCGTTACGCCGCCGGTCGCGCCCAGCGCGCCGCCGAGCGCGCCTTGGTCGAAGCTGAACTGGCCCAGCTCGAACAAGAGGTCGCCACCTTGGGCAGCGCCGTCAGCCAGCTGCAGGTGAAAGCGCCGCGCGACGGCATCCTGATTCTGCGCACCGGCTGGCGCGGTGAACGCTTCGAAGTCGGCAGTCAGATTTTCGTCGGCCAATCGGTGGCGGAAATTCCCGATCCCGAATCCTTGCTCGTGCGCGCCACGGCGCCAGAGCGCGACCTTTTGCGCCTTGCCGTCGGCGCAAGCGCCCGCGTTCGCGTGGAGGGCGGCGCCGGTCGGCAGCTCGACGCGCGCGTGACGCGCATCGGTGCGGCCGTGCGCAGCAAGTCGCGGCGCCAGCCGATTCCCGTTGTGGATGTGGAATTAGCTTTGGTTGGCGACACCGCCGACCTGCGCCCCGGCCAAGCCGTGGGCGTTGAACTGCAGGCCGTGGAGGCCAGTCTGTGACTCGCATTCTTCTTGCAAGCTGTCTCTGCCTTGCCCTCGCGGCCTGCAGCGACGATCCCGTCGCCACGCCGCCCATCGAAATCCTTCAGGCCGGCCCGGTCGCGCTGAGCGTGGCGGCCGAAGGTGAACTCAAAGCCGCAAATTCCACCAAGCTGGTGGTGCCCGGGTCGAACCGCACACAGCGTCAGCTGGTGTGGATGGTGGCCGACGGCACGCCGGTGAAAGAAGGCGAGTTGGTCGCGCGCTTTGCCGCTGAGCAAACCCAGCTGGAACTCGACAAGGCCCTGATCAATCTTGAGCGCAATGCGCTGTCTCAGGCCGCGAAACAGGCCGAGCTGGCCGTCGGCACCGGCCGCCTGGACGTAGACATCGCGCAAGTGCAAAGCGAACTTGGCATCGCGCAGCGCTACGCCCAAGCCGACATCGAGGCCATCGCCCGTAACGTGGTCTTGGACGCCATCGCCGACGAACGCTATTTGGGCGAAAAGCGCGAGGTGCTCGATTGGCGCAAGGATCAGTCGTCGACCCGCGGCGACGCCGAACTGCAGGTGCTGTCCGCGCAGCGCGACACGGTGGCGATGGGCGTGCGCACCCGCGAGGGTGACTTGGGCGCTTTGGAGTTACGTGCGCCGCACGATGGCGTCTTCGTGTTGGCCAGCGACTGGAGTGGCGAGAAGCCGCAGATCGGCGCGCAGATGTGGGCCGGTAACGACCTCGCCACCTTGCCCGACCGCAGTTCGCTCGAAGTCGAATTGAGCCTGCCGCAGATCGAAGCGCAGATTTTGGCGCTCGGCCAAACCGTTCGCCTTCATCCTGCTGGCCGCCCTGAGCAGTCCTTCGAAGCGCCGATCTCGTGGATTGCCAGCGCGCCGCGCGCCGTCTCGCGCAACAGCCCGATCAAGAATTTGAATTTCAAAGTGGCCGTGCCTAACGAGGCCACCGAAGGCCGGGCTTGGGTGCCGGGCCAGCTGTTTCAGGGCCAAGTACTGCTGAAGACTTCTGAGTCGGCCTTGAGCATTCCGAACTTGGCCATCCGCAACGAGGCCGGGAATAACTACGTGCAGGTGTGGGAAGACGGCGAGCGCGTGCAGCGTCTGGTGACCTTGGGCGTGCGCGGTCCGGCACGGTCGGAAGTGCTGGACGGTCTTGCCGCCGGTGATGCCGTGGTGCTGACGGAGCCGACCTCGTGATTCCTTGGCGCATGCTGCTTGAGCCCTCGGGCTGGCGCGAAGCCTTCGACGAACTGGCGCGCCGCAAATTGCGCACCGGCCTCACTCTGCTGGGTTTGGTGTTTGGCGTGGGCGCTATCGTCGCCATGCAGGCTGTGGGCGAGGGCAGCCGTCGCGAGGCGCTGCGCTTGGTCGAGGGTTTGGGCCTTAATAACTTAGTCGTCGAAGCCAATTCGCCCACCGATGAAACCGCCCTACGCGAACTGCGCGAGCGAAGCTTGGGCCTGACCCGTGCCGATGCTGAAGCGGCCTTGGCGGTGGTGCCGGGCGCCCGCGATAGCGCGGCGGAAAAACGCCTGCGCACCGATTCGGTCGCCAGCGACTACGCGGCGTCTGACGCGCAGGCTGCGGGCGTCACACCTTCCTTTTTCGATCTGTCGTCGTTGGCCGTGGCCGAGGGCCGCGCTTTGAGCGACGAAGACGAGGTGCGCATGGCGCCGGTGGCGGTGTTGGGGCATCAGGCCGCGCGGCAGCTTTTCCCGCAAGGCGATGCGCTCGGTCAAGCGGTAAAGGTGAATCACGTTTGGTTAGAGGTGGTGGGCGTGCTGGTCGATCGCGACCTGTCGGCCGAGGCCTTCGAAGGGGTTCAGTTGGGTCTTGAAACCAATCGCGTGTATTTGCCGTTGTCGACTGCGCTGCATCGTTTTGCCTCGCCGGCCATGCAGGACGAATTGGACCGCTTTCTGGTGAAGCTGGATTCGCCCGAACGCATCGAAACGAGTTCGCGCGCGCTTTCGGCCCTGTTGTCGCAGCGTCACGCCGGCGCGCAAGACTTCCGATTGGTCGTGCCGGCGCAGTTGTTTCGCCAGCATCAGCAAACGCAGCAAATCTTTCGCGTGGTGATGGGCGCAATTGCCGCCGTCTCTTTGCTGGTCGGCGGCATCGGCATCATGAACATCATGTTGGCCAACGTGTTGGAGCGGCGCCGAGAGATCGGCTTGCTGCGTGCTTTAGGTGCGCGCCAAGAAGACATCGTGGCGCGCTTCCTGCGCGAGGCGGCCGCCATCTGCGTGGCCGGGGCCTTGCTGGGGTTGGTGTTCGGTGCCGTGCTGGCTTATGCCATTGCCGCGCTGGCCGGTTGGCAGGTGGCGTGGGCGCCGCTGCCGGTGCTGGGCGCCGTGGTGTCTTGCACCGTGGTGGGCTTGGCCTTCGGCGTCTACCCCGCAAGGCAGGCTGCACAGCTCGACCCCATCGCGGCGCTGCGCGCGGACTAAGCAGATCAGCGTTTCGCTCTAGCGAGCGGGGCCGTCGTCGTTCGAAGCGCCGCTGCTGGGCGGGCGGAACGGCAACACCGTGCCCCGCGTGTCGTCGCGCGCCGGTCGCACCCAAAGCACCGGCACATCGCTGGGGCGTTCGGGCTCAAACGTGGCCTCGTCTAAGGCCTTGGCGTCGGCCAGCGCTTCGGCTTGCAGCGCCTCGATTTCCCACGAATACAGACGACGCGGCGGCGGCGGGTCGCGGCGTCGCCACAGCCAAGCAGCCACCACGCCCGACAGCGCGCCGCCGGCGTGCATTTCCCAGCTGATCCGCCACTCGTGCGGAAACACCGTCAGCAGCATGCCGCCGAACAGCATGATGGCCACGAAGGCCGCCACCAGCGAGGGCCGATCCCGACGCAGTACGGCCAGCGCAAACAGCGCGAAGAACAGGCCGTGCACCAAGCCCGATGCGCCTAAGTGATTGGATGGCCGACCGACCAGCCAAGTGAACACGCCCGCGCCGATCCAAGTCATCAGCACGATGCGCGAGGCCGATCGCGGATACACCGTGCCCACCAAGGTGCCGAGCACCACGAGTCCCAGCGCGTTCGAGAACAAATGCCCCCAGTCGGCGTGCAGCAGAGGCGCGGTGATCAGGCCCGCAAGTCCCGGCACGGTCAGCGGCACCACGCCCCAGTTGGACAGGTTGGGCCACGCGATCATCAGCACTTGCACCACGCCGAGCAGCACGATGAAGAGCGACCAGTTCATTAAATTTCGCCGCACGCGTTGCCCTTGCGTATTGATCAAGGTCTGCGGCGAGTAGTCAGGGGTGGCAGCGTCCATCCGGAAGACATGGGGGCGTGAACGGATGGCGCAAGCGGGCCCCGTGACCGAACAATGACGACTATGATTTACCCCTGCTTCGGCGCTGTCTAAAGGCCCATGGACCTCGATCCGCGAACGGTCATCCTGTTTTTCGTCGCTTTGTCTGCGCTTTGCGTGCCGGCCATCTTGGCCGTCATGCAGGACTTTCCGGTGTCGAAGCGTCGCGAACTGCGGCAATGGGCGATGGGTATGGCGTTCCTCGCCAGTGGCTGTGTGTTCTTTGTTTCGCGCGGCCAGATTGCCGATCCGTGGTCGGTGGTGGTCGCGAATCTTCTGATCATTTCCGGCTTGCTGCACCAGCTGTTTGCGCTTCGACACTTTGCCGGCCTGCCGATGCGGCGCTGGCGGCATGCGGTGCTCATCGGCGCTCAATTGACGGTGAGCACCGTGTTCTCGTGGGTCTATCCCAGCATGGGCGTCCGTGTGGTGGCGGGAGCCCTCATTTTTTTGTGGATCGTCGGCGAGATGCTGCACGTGCTGTGGCGGCGGTCCCCGCGTCCGATTCCGTGGAGTCATCGGGTGACGGCCGCGGCGCTTGCCGCGATGTTCATTCTTCTGGCTTTGCGAGCGGTGTTTCCGAGTATCGGGTTTCCCATCTTTGGGCTTCTTGATCCCGGATTGATGCAGGGCGCCTTCTTCCTCTTTCCCATGCTGGCTACCTTGGGCTTCATGCTGATGGTGGCGACCAGCCTTCAGCGCGAGTTGGCCACGGCTGCTCACACTGACCCGCTGACCGGCTTAGCCAATCGGCGCCATGTTGAAGCGCTCGCCCGCCCCTGGGTCGACGACCCGCACGCCCCGCTTTCTGCGCTCTTGATCGACGTCGATCACTTCAAGCGCATCAATGATCAATTCGGTCACGACGTCGGCGACGAAGCCTTGGTTTGGCTCGCCAGCCATCTGCGCGTCGAGGCCCGCTCGACGGATTTGGTCGGCCGTCTTGGGGGCGAGGAATTCGTGATGCTTTTGCCTTGCACCACCAAAGCCGAGGCGGTCGTGATGGCCGAGCGCTTGCGCCATACGGTGGCGTCGTTGCCGCTCTCGTTGGACGCCGTGGGCGACTGGCCGCTGACGATCTCGATTGGCGTGGCTGAGCGCCGACCGGGCGACACCGAAGTGCGCGCCCTGCTGCGCCGCGCGGACGACGCCATGTTTGAGGCCAAGCGCAACGGCCGCAATCGCGTGGTGGCCTCGCCCTGAGGTCTGCGGCGGGTCGGGTGCTGCGCTGAGCGCCGGCGGCGCGCCGCGTACAATGCGCCCCATGAATGCCTCCGCCCCTGTCGAAAACCCCGCCGTCCGCCTGAAGATCGAGCGTCGCTCGAACCACCCGTGGATCTTCCAGAAGATGGTGGAAAAGCCGCCGACCAAGCCGCGGCCGGGCAGCATCGTCGAGATCTACGATCGCGATAACACCTGGTGTGGCCGCGGCTTCTACAACGGCCATTCGCGTATCGCCCTGCGAGTGCTGACCATTGATCCTGATGAGGCGATCGACGAGGCCTGGTTCCATCGCAAAATTGCCGCCGCCGTGTCGCTGCGCCGCGACGTGTTGAAGCTCGACGAAGTCGGCAATGCTTGGCGTGTGATGCACGCCGAAGGCGATGGCATTTCCGGTCTCGTCGTCGATCGCTACGATGACCTTGTGGTGGTGGAGTTCTACTCAGCAGGCGCCTTTCGCCACCGCGAGTGGATTTTCGCCGCGCTGTCGGTGCAGTTTCCGGGCTGTCGCTTCTATTGGTCGGCCGACGAGCACGTGCAAAAGCAGGAGAGCTTTGACCTGCACAAGCAGGAAGTGCCTGAGCCCGCTGTCATTACTGAGAACGGGATCAAATTCCGCGCCGCGCCGGGCAGCGCGCACAAGACCGGCTTCTTTGCCGATCAGCGCGATAACCGCGAGTGGCTGTCGCACCAAGTGGCCGGCCGGACGGTGCTCGACCTGTGCTGCAACACAGGCGGCTTTGCCGTCTACGCAGCGGCGCGCGGTGCGGCCGATGTGCTGGGCGTGGACATCGACGAAGCGGTGATCGAAATCGCCAAGGGCAATGCCAAATTGAACGGCGTGCGCCCGCGCTTCGTGCAGGCGGATATCTTTCCGTGGCTGCGCGATGCCGCCGCGCGCGGCGAAACCTATGACGTGGTGATCCTCGACCCGGCCAAGATGACCCGCGACCGCGAGCAAGTGATTCCGGCGCTGAAGAAATACCTCGACATGAACAAGCTGGCCCTCGGCGTCTGCAAGCCGGGTGCGCTATTGGCGACGTTTAGCTGCACGGGCCTCGTTAGCGAAGACGAATTCCTCGACATGATTCGGCGCGCAGCGTTTTACGCCAACCGCACCGTGCAGATTCTTAAGGTGGCCGGCGCTGGTGCCGATCATCCCTGGCTGGCGCACGTGAAAGAGAGTCGCTACCTGAAAGCCGTGTTTTGTCGGGTCTTGGACTGAGAGGTCAAACGGCGCCCAGGTTGGTTGCGATGCTTTAGCTCGGGCAGCGCTCGTCGCTGCAGCGACTGGGTAGGCGCAGTCGACAAAACAGAGCGTAGGCCCAGGCCAGAGGCCGTGAATCGATCAGCCAGTGAAAGCGCCGCGCCCACGGGGCGTAGCGCGGAAGTCGCTGCCAAATTTCGCGAAAGGCCGGCACGCCAATGTGCCAAGTGCCGGTGCTGTCTTGCGCGTGCAGGGTGGCGATTGCGGCGCGCTGCGCCAAGCCCACTTCGGCTAAGCGTTCGGGCTCGTTTTCGGCATCGGTGAAGCGGATGGCTTCGGCGCCGGGCAGTGCGCGGTAGTGCGCCATTTCCTTCCGGCAGGCCGGGCAGCCACCGTCGAAGAACACTTCGAGATGCGGCAGCGCTGGGGTGGATTCGGTGCGAACCTTGTGCACGTTTCTGCTTTTTTGTCTGAGGTTCTAAGATTGCCGCTCGACCCGCCATGCAAAGGTGAATGGCCGGCGACACAACACCGTTTGCGGCAAGGCGGCGCTTCCGTTTCGCATCCTGCCGACGAGCTGACCTATTCAATAGGCCCATGGATAGCCGAGAACCCTCCTCCCATTCGTTCAACAGCGTGCTCGACACGGTCTGGACCCTTCTGGCGGACGGGCAACGTCTGCGCCAGTCGCCATTCCACCAAGGCGTGCTGGGAACATCGACGCCGCGCGGCCCGAGCGTGCGCTACGTCGTGCTACGCCGCGTTGACCGCGATCGCGGCGTGCTGGCATTCCATACGGATCGCCGCAGTGAGAAGTGGGCCGAGCTGCAGCGCGACCCGCGGGTGTCGCTGTGCTTTCACGGTCAAGGCGTGCAGGTTCGCGCCGAGGGTCGCGCCGAACTGCACACGGACGACGAGGACGCGGAACTGCAGTGGCAGCGCACCGGCCTGATGTCACGCCGAGCCTACCTCTGCGATCCGGGTCCCGGCGGTGTCTTGTCCGCGCCCGATAGCGGCTTGCCGGCGCACTTGGTGAAAGATCGCCCTACGGAGGCGGAAAGTGCGGCGGGGCGGGCGAACTTTGCCGTGGTTACCGTGCCCCTGCAGCGTCTGGAGTGGCTGCATTTGGCCTTTGACGGCCACCGGCGAGCGCGCTTTGAGCGCGTGGGGCAGGGGCCGTGGCGCGGCGCTTGGCTGGTGCCCTAGGACGGTCGCCGTGACG
>JBBQIA010000048.1:0-9717 GCA_038324485.1 Lysobacterales bacterium | reverse complement strand
TGGGTCACGTCGTAGTTTGAGATGTTGACCTGCACTTCTTCGATGGCGTCGATCGAGATCGGCTGCTTAATCGTGGGCAGGTTGTTCGCCTCAAGGCCAAACGAATCGGAGATGCTCAGGCCGTCGACCGTGATGCTATTGAAGCGCGAGTTCTGACCGCCGGCCGAAATTTCGCCGCGATCTTTGTCGGTCTGCGAGATGCGCGGGTCAAGGCGCGCATAGTCCTGCAGATTGCGCTGAATCGAGGCGTAGGTGTCGAGCTGGTCGCGGGTCACCGTGGTGCCGGCGCCAATCGCGTTCGAACTGAAGACGGAGTAGCCGACGTTGTCCGCAGTCACTTCAACGGCTGCGAGCGTGGCCGCGTCTTGGCCCAGCATGGCGTTGACCTGCGTGGTCTCGGCCAACTGCAGAAACACGTTATCGATGACTTCCGTCGTGCCGTCCTTCGTGATCGTGATGCGGTACGGACCGCCCACGCGCAAACCACGCGCCGAGTAGCGACCGTTCGCGTCCGACGTCGCTGAAGACGAGGTGCCAGACGGAAGATGGGTGATGGTGACCTGGGCACCCGCGATGACGGTTTCGGTCGCCGTGGTGACTCGTCCGCCCACGTTAGCGGTGGTGTTTTGGGCCATGGCCGGCGCCGAGGCGATGGCGATAGCCAAGCCCAGCGCGAGCTTCGAGTAACGCACCTTGCTGCGATAATTCATGTGTGGTCCTGCTTTGAGTGTGTACTGCGGATACGGACGATGGCGACTTGAGGTCGCCCTGCGAATACCGCGCCGCGAAGGGCGCAGAGAGCCGCTGTGGCCGCCGTCGGTTGCAGACGGGCTTCGGATGGGCGATCGCAACCTAACGACAGTTTAACAGCCTAGGGCCGACCGGTGGCAGTTTCATGACAGCGTCTCATGTGAATCCGAGACAATTCTTAGCGCCGGCGTTCCGGCGCAATTAGGCCGCGATGGGTCGCAGGTAGGCGGCAATGCCGTCCAGCGTCATTTGCACCGAAATGGCCACCAGCACCATGCCCATCAGTCGCTCCAAGGCCGTGAGGGCGCGCGGGCCCAGCAACCGATAGAGCCGCGTGGCCGAAAACAGGATGGCTGCGGTGGCCAGCCAAGCGATCAGCAGGGCCAAACTCCAGTCGAGCAAGCGGTCGGGGTTCTTCGAGCCCAGCAGCATCACGGCAGCCATGCCCGAGGGGCCCGCCACTAAAGGCACCGCCATCGGCACGATGAAGGGCTCACCTTCCGGGGTATCGCCGAACATGCCCTCGGGCGAGGGGAAGATCATCTTCAGGCCGATGATGAACAGGATGATGCCGCCGGCGATGCTCACCGACTCCTGCCGCAGGCTGATGAACTCAAGGATGTAGCGGCCGGCAAACAGAAAGACGAACAACACGCCTAGCGCGATGAGCAGCTCGCGGGCCAGCACCTTGCGCCGGCGCGCCTCTGGCACTTGCTTTAGCAGGCTCAGAAAGACCGGCACGTTGCCGAGCGGGTCGAGGATTAAAAAGAGAAGGACCGCCGCGGCGGCAATGCTGGAGTCCTGCATGCGGGCCTCAGGAAGTCAGGGCCGACGCGAGGTCGGGCACGAAGATATGGCCGCGATGTTCGGCGCCGGCGGCAGAAAGCAGGGTGACGCAGGCCGGGGCGTAAGCCTCGGGGCCCGGCACCCGCAGCATCGCTTCATCGACAAAGGCCCGGTTGCGCAGCGCAGTGCGCATCGGGCCCGGACGCAGGCCGCAGACCCTCACGCTGCTGGTGTCGGTCTCGGAGTGCAGCATTTTCAACATGCCCTCGCCGGCCAGCTGGGTGATGCCGTAAGCGCCCCAATAAGGACGAAGCACGCGCGCGGGGTCGTCTAAAACAAAGACCACCGCCGCGTCGTCCGAGCGCCGCATTAGCGGCAGGCAGGCCTGCGTCAGAAACCAGCGCGCCTGAAGATTGACCTGTATCTGCCGAGCGAAATGCTCTGGCGGGGTGTTTTCCAGCGGGCTCAGGCCGACAAAATCGGCGGCGCAGTGCAGAACGCCATCAAGGCGACCCAACTCGCGCTCGACGGTCGCGGCCAAGGTCTCGAAGTCGGCCGGGTCGGCGCCGGCCAGATCCATGGGATAGAGCGCGGGCTCGGGGCCGATGGCCTTGATCGCGTCGTAGACGCGGCCGAGCTTCGGCACCTTGCGGCCCAACAGCACCACCGTGGCGCCCGCTGCCGCGCAGGCCTTTGCTGCTTCGGCACCCAATCCGCCATGGGCACCCGTCACCAGAATGACGCGGTCACGCAGGGGCCGCGGCGCGGCCACCGGAAAGGCAACGAATTCGCTCACGCGGCCTCGGCCTCGGCCACGATGCGTGCCAGTTCGCCGGCGTCACCGAGTTCGGTCACGATGTCGGCACCGCCGATCAATTCGCCCTGCACAAAAAGCTGTGGAAAGCTGGGCCAATCGGAATAGCGCGTTAGGTTCGCCCGAATTTCCGGGTCAGCCATCACGTTGACGGTGTGCAAGCGAGCGGCCCCGGCGGCGCGCAAGGCCTCGACGGCACGCTGGGAAAACCCGCACATCGGTACTTCTGGGGTGCCTTTCATAAAGAGCACCACCGGATGGGCCTCTAATTCGGCCCGAATCCGTTCCATCACAGTCATCACGCGCTCGCTCCACATTCACGACGCTGGCACCGAGGGGAGGCGCCGCGAGGCTACAATTCTACCCCTACTGAACCGGAGAACCCCCATGGCCATTACCCTTCCCGCCCTGCCCTACGAGCGCGACGCGCTCGTGCCGCACATTTCGGCCGAAACGATCGACTTCCACTACGGCAAGCATCACCAAGCCTATGCGGACAACTTGAACAAGCAGATTGCCGGCACGGAATTTGAATCGATGGACCTTGACGCGATCATTCGCAAGTCGCAGGGCGGCATGTTCAACAACGCCGCGCAGGTCTGGAACCACTCGTTCTATTGGAACTGCCTGTCGCCGAATGGCGGCGGTGAGCCAAAGGGCAAGCTCGGCGACGCCATCAATGCCTCGTTCGGCTCGTTCCAAGGCTTCAAGGATCAGTTCACCCAGACGGCCCTGACCACGTTCGGTTCGGGCTGGGCGTGGCTGGTGCAGCGCGCTGACGGTTCGCTGGCGCTGGTCTCGACCTCGAATGCCGCCACGCCACTCACCGGCAGCGACACCGCCCTGCTCACCTGCGACGTTTGGGAGCACGCGTACTACGTCGACTACCGCAACGCGCGCCCGAAGTACGTCGAAGCGTTTTGGAATTTGGTGAACTGGGACTTCGTCGCCAGCCAGATGCGCTGAACGACACCATGACCGGCACGGCGACGCCCACCACGGGTGCTTCCACACTGCTGTCGGTTCACGACTTGGCCGCCTCTCATGGCGGCCAAGCCGTGTTTGAGGGCGTGAACTTCACGCTGTCCCGCGGCGAAATTGCCGCCCTGCTCGGCCCCTCGGGCACGGGCAAGACCACCTTGCTTCGCGTCATCGCCGGCCTGCACGCCGCTCATAGCGGATCCGTGATGCTGCGCGGCGTCGAGGCCACGAACGCCAAGCCAGAGGCCCGCGGTCTCGGCTTTGTGTTTCAAGATTTGGCGCTGTTCCCGCACCTGACGGTGGCTGGGAACCTCGGTTTTGGGCTTTCGCGCTGGCCGCGGCTTGAGCGCGAAGCGC
Organism: Lysobacterales bacterium; assembly: GCA_038324485.1. Taxonomy (GTDB): domain Bacteria; phylum Pseudomonadota; class Gammaproteobacteria; order Xanthomonadales; family Xanthomonadaceae; genus Silanimonas. The sequence goes on along the minus strand of JBBQIA010000048.1, from coordinate 6,029 downwards.
GCATCACCGAATTGCTGACGCAAATCGGCCTGGCCGGCCTGGGCTCGCGCCTGCCCCACGAATTGTCCGGTGGCCAGCAGCAGCGCGTGGCGCTGGCACGTTCTTTGGCGCCGCGCCCCGACCTTCTGCTGCTGGACGAGCCCTTCTCCGGGCTCGATGCCGATCTGCGCCCCAAGCTGCGCGACGACCTGCGCCGACTGCTGCGGGCCGAACAGACCGCCGCCCTGCTCGTCACGCACGACCAACAAGAAGCCTTCGCCTTTGCCGACACCGTCGGCGTGATGCTGGACGGCCGGCTTGCGCAATGGGCCTCAGGCGAGACGCTGTATCACCGCCCCACATCAGCCGCCGTGGCGCGTTTTGTGGGCGAAGGCCGCCTGCTGCCGGTGCGGGGCTTGGGCGCCGGAAAAATCCAGTCGCCGTTCGGCGTGCTGGATGCCGGCCGCGGAGCGCCGGAAGCCGATGAAGACGCCAAGGGCTGGCTGCTGGTGCGTCCCGATGACTTGGTTCTAGGCGAGGGTCACACCGAGGCCACCCTGCATGAAGTGATGTTTCAAGGCGCCGAATCGATGCATCGACTCCGCCTTGATGACGACACCGAACTGCATGCGCTGGCGCCCAGCCATCGACAATTCAACGTGGGCAGCCGCGTCAACATCCGCACCGACTTCGTCCACCTCGTGCTGTTTCCGCGGTGAGCGCGGTTCGCGCAGCGGCTTAACGGCCGGTCGCAAGCCGACCAAGAACCGGGGCGAACTCGTCTCCACGGCCCAAGGCCTCGACCACCTGCGCCAGATCGGCAGCAAGCGCATCGCGCGCATCGCTTCGAAAGGTGGCGTGGCCGACTTTTCGGCCGTCGCGGGCCGACTTTCCGTAGTCGTGCCAGTGCCCCCCCGGCGAGGCCAGCACCGGCAAGGCGTCTGGCAATGCACCCACCCAATTCAACATCACGCTGTGGCCCACGGCTGCGGTGCTGCCCAAGGGCAGGCCGAGCACGGCGCGCAGGTGATTTTCGAACTGCGAGGTCTCGGCGCCTTCGATGGTCCAGTGCCCCGAGTTGTGAACCCGCGGCGCCATCTCATTGGCCAGCAATTCGCCGTCGTGCAAGAACAGTTCGAGCGCGAACACGCCGACGTAGTCGAGCGCTTCGGCCACCTTGCGGGCGTGCGCCACCGCGCGTTCGGCGAAGGCCGCCACGTCCAGCGCAGGCGCCATCGATGCCGACAAAATACCGTGGCGATGCCAGTTTTCCGTCAGCGGCCAGGCGCGGAATTCACCATCGCGTCCGCGCACGGCCACCACCGACACCTCGCGCTCAAACGGCACGAAGGCTTCGAGAATCAATCCCACCGTGCTGGCTTGCCCGCCCAGCGCCGCCCACGCCGCATCGATATCGGCCGGCTGCTTCAGGCGAAATTGTCCCTTGCCGTCGTAGCCGAAGCGGCGAGTTTTCAGAATGCAGGGCAGTCCAACACGAGCCACCGCAGCGCTCAGCGCCGGCAGCGAATCAACGACCTCGAAGCGTGGCGTACCAATGCCCAATTCGTTGAACAGGGTCTTTTCTGCCAGTCGATCTTGCGCGATGGCCAAGGCAGCGGGCGCCGGAAACACCGGCACTCGAGCGGCCAGCCACTCGGCACTTTCGGCCGGCACGTTCTCAAAATCGAAGGTGGCCACATCCACCTGCGCGGCGAATTCCGATAGCGCCGCTTCATCGCGCCAGTCGGCAACCACCATCGGGACAAACTGCCCAGCGCAGGCATCGGCACTGGTGTCCATCACTAAGAAACGCAGGCCCAGCGGTGCTCCGGCCAAGGCCATCATTCGCGCCAGTTGGCCGCCGCCCAAGATGCCGACGGTCGTCATACGCTCGGATCCGGATTCGCCAGCACGGCCTCAGTTTGTTCGCGGCGGAAGGCCTCCAGCGCGGCCGCTACGTCCGCGTGGTCATGCGCGAGCAAGGCCGCGGCAAACAGCGCCGCATTTGACGCACCCGCTGCGCCAATCGCGAACGTCGCTACCGGAATGCCGGCCGGCATCTGCACGATCGACAAAAGCGAGTCGAGGCCGTTCAGCGCTTTGCTCTGTACCGGCACGCCCAGCACCGGCACGGCGGTCTTTGCCGCCAACATTCCGGGAAGATGTGCCGCGCCGCCGGCGCCAGCGATGATGGCGCGCAAGCCGCGCGGCCCCGCTTGCTCGGCATAGTCAAACAGCAGGTCGGGCGTGCGATGCGCCGACACCACGCGCACTTCGTGCGCCACGCCCAAGCGGGTGAGTCGATCGGCGGCATTTTTCATGGTGTCCCAGTCCGACGTGGACCCCATGACGATGCCAACGCGCACCGCGCCCTTGACCTGATCTGCACCCATCGGCATGGCGAGGCTCTCCGGCAAAAGCGTATTCTAGTCGCATCTCTCGCAAGGCCCCAGCCCATCCGCATGGACCGCAAGCTGCTCGACCTTCTCGTTTGTCCCGCCACCCATCAAGCCTTGCATCGGCTGGATGCGAAACAGCGCGGCCTCGTTAATGACGCCATCGGCCGTGGCGAACTTCAGCGCGGCGACGGCTCAGCCGAATCGCGCCCGTTAGCCGACGCGCTGGCTCGCCGCGACGGGCGCGCCGTCTACCGCATCGACGATGGCATTCCGGTGCTGCTGACGGACGAGGCCCTCGACACCAGCGCGCTCGACGGTCTTTCCGCGGCACGCTAAGGCACCGAGCGTTGTCGTGACCGCCTCTGCCTCCCTTCAGCCCCCGTCAACCGAGGTCATCGCAGCGCAGGTCGCAGCGGCCATGGCCGAAGACCTTGGCCCGGGCGACGCCACGGCACTCTTGCTGGACGACGCGCCGGCCGTTGCCGACGTGGTCTGCAAAGAGTCCGCGGTGATTGCCGGACGGCCGTGGTTCGACGCCTGCTTTGTGGCCCTAGACCCTGAGGCGACGATCGAGTGGTTCGTGAGCGAAGGCCAATCCGTTGAGGCCGGAACGCGGCTTTGCCGCATCCGTGCCAAGACTCGCGCCATCGTCAGCGCAGAACGCTCGGCGCTAAATTTCCTGCAGACGCTCTCGGCTACGGCCACCAGCACGGCGGCGCACGTGGCTGCGCTAGCGGGAACGCCGACGCGCGTACTCGATACGCGCAAAACCCTGCCGGGGCTGCGACAAGCGCAGAAATACGCCGTGCGGGCCGGCGGCGGCATGAACCATCGCATCGGCCTCTTTGATGCCGTGATGCTGAAAGAAAATCACATTGCCGCTGCGGGCTCGATTTCGGCCGCCGTGCAGCGTGCAAAAACGCTCCACCCGCGCCTGCCGCTGATCGTCGAAGTGGAATCGCTCGATGAGCTTGATCAGGCCCTAGCCGCGGGCTGCGATCGCATTCTGGTCGATGACTTCGACGATGCCATGCTGGTCGAAGCCGTTTGCCGCGCCCAAGGTCGCGTTCCGCTGGAAGTGTCAGGCAGCGTGTCGCTGGAGCGACTGGCGGCCATTGGGGCCACCGGCGTTGATTTCGTCTCGATTGGGGCGCTGACGAAGCACGTCCGCGCCGTCGATCTCTCGCTGCGAATCAGCGCGCCAGAACCAGCCACGCAATAAACGCCAGCGAGGCGACGATCACCGTTACTGCGATGATCTTCACCGTGGCACCCGCGCCGCCCAAGGCAGAAGCCGCTTCGGCGCCCGACTTCTGCTGCTGCACTTGCTGGATTTCCATACCGGGCGCCACCAAGACCAAGCGCACCTGATCAAGACGAAGCTCGTCGCCCGGATTGAGCTGCCCGTTTTGCACCCGTTTGTTATTGATGAAGGTGCCGTTCGACGAACCCAGGTCTTCGACCTGAAGACCGTGTGCGTTCGGCCTCACCATGGCGTGCCGACGAGAAATTTCCTCCACCGCGATGGCGATGTCGCATTCTGCCGAGCGACCGATGCTCATCGGCCCGGTGACGCCATACATCTTTCCGAAGGTGTTGCCCGACACGCCGCGCAACACGAACTTCGGCGGCGCAGCGCGAACCCGCGTGGCGCCGATGTCGCCGTCCGCGGCCATAGCGCGGGCGGCTTCGACCACCGAAGCCGGAAGCGGCGAACTGCCGACGACCGTGCGCGCGGACTCAGCCACCACGAATTTAGCGACCACTACACCGAAGCCGAGCATGTCGCCGCTGCGAAGCGCGATCAGTTCCTTGACGGGCTTACCGTTGACGGTCACCAAGCCAGCGCCCTCGGGCAGCTGCAGATTAGCCCCGGTGCCGGTGACGTGGATTTCAAGATGTCGCGGCTCAACGCCGGCTGCGTTCAAAACCGCAGCGGCTTCCGGGTCACTGCCGACGCGGTTGACGCCCGTCGCCAGCAGCACCGTGGCGTGTTCACCGTTTGGAAAAACCAGCTTCATCCGAATCCCCTGTGACTGGATGGGTCGCCATGGTTCGGCCCCAAGGCTCACAGTGTGCGCGAGAGGCCGCGACTTCGTCACCCTCCACGTTGCGCGGGCCTTGCATCAAGCCTCGCGCGCCGCCATCTTGCGACGATGGAAATCGCCACTCTCGCTGTGCTCTTCGTCGTCGCCGCCCTCATCTGGAACATCTGGGCCGACCTCCAGGCGGCCGAGCGCGCCACCGTCGTCGCCAAACGCACCTGCGAGCAGGCAGGCGTAATTTGGCTTGATCAGAACGTTCAGCGCGTTCGGAAGCGTCCCGCGCGCAACGCCGATGGCCGCCTGTCTTGGCGTCGAGACTTCGATTTCGAGTTCTCCACCAGTGGCGAAGAACGTCAGCTCGGGCGCGTCAGCCTGCTTGGCAGCAGCGTCATCGGCGTCGTCGGCCCCGCACCGGCGCCGACCGTCTACGTCGGTCGCTAAGGCCGTCGCTTACTTGATGACGCGAAGGTGGGCGCCGCGCTTCGGCGGCTCGGGACCCGGCTCGGGGCCGCGATCCGGAGCATCAGGGGGAGCCACCGCACCCTCGTCCGGCGGCAGCCCCATGCCCTGCCCGGTTTCTTGCGCGTAAACGGCGAGCACGGCCGACACCGGCACGACCACGGAATGTCCCACGCCGCCAAAGCGCGCCATGAAGGTGACTTCTGCATTGCCTAAGAGCAGATGAGCGACGGCACGGCCGGCGATATTGAGCACGACCCGGCCATCTTTCACGGTGCCGGGCGGCACCTGAAGGCCCTCGTGATCAGCATCGACCAGCAAATACGGCGTTAGGCCGTTATCGACGATCCACTCGTGTACGGCTCGCAGAAGATACGGGCGATTGGACGTCATCAAGACGGGGGTGTCACGTTCACTCATGCCGGTAAATCGCGGAGCGCCTTTTCTTCGGGAGTCAGGCTCCGCGCAAAACCGGGGCTGCGGAAAATGCGCTGCCCGTAGTCGTCGATCGGCTTTGCTTCCTTCGGAAGGATGATGCCCAAGGACGGGAGACGCCAAATGATCGGCGCCATCGCGCAATCGGCGAGACTCATTTCGGAGTTCAGGAAAAACTTAGCGGCTTTGAACAGCGGAAGCGCGGCAAGCACCAAGTCGCGGAGCTGCTTTCGAGCGGCGTCCAGTTGAGCCTTGCCGCTGGCCTGCTGTGCGGCCTGCACATGCGGCACCCACTCGTGCTCAAGGCGAAGCATCGCGAGGCGCAACCGGGCTCGGGACAGCGGGTCTACGGGCATCAGCGGCGGGTGCGGGTAGCGTTCGTCGAGGTACTCCGTCACCACCGAGGCCGAATAGAGCACCAAATCGCGTTCAACCAAGGTTGGCACGGAGTGGTAGGGATTCAGATCGATCAAGTCTTCCGGCGGATTGGCCGGGTCGACAGGAACGAGCTCGTAGTTCACGCCCTTGGCGGCCAGCACCAAGCGAACGCGATGGCACAGCACGCAATCCCTTGCGGAAAACAGGGTCAGGGTGTTGCGCAAGCGGGGGCTAACAGCCATCGGCACTTCCCTTGAGATGGCCCTCGACCCTTCGTCGACGGCTCAGCAACGCCTACCGTGCCGTAAATCGTCGCTGCCCCGCAAGACCCCCT
>JBBQIA010000047.1:0-9839 GCA_038324485.1 Lysobacterales bacterium | reverse complement strand
GGCGGCCGGGGGTTCGCCTTGGCCCGCGCCGGTGCTCAAGTGGAAGGCGGTCAGCTGCCAGCCGGCGTTGCTGGCGTCCACGTCCAGCACCAGGGCTTCCAGATCGGCGTCGAACACTTCTTTCTTTTTCTCGGCCAAGATTTTGAAGCGCCCGAACAGCCGCTCCTTGCTCTCGTCGTCCAGCGCGAATCCCAAAAACTCCAGACGCTCGTTGAAGGCCGCACGGCCGCTGTGACGGCCCAGCACCATTTGCGAGCGCGCCCAGCCCACGGTTTCGGGGCGCATGATTTCGTAGGTGCCGCGATGCTTGAGCATGCCGTGCTGATGAATGCCGCTTTCGTGCGCGAAGGCGTTGCCGCCGACGATGGCCTTGTTGCGCTGCACGGCCATGCCGGTGATGCGCGTCAGCAGGCGCGAGGTCGGCACCAAACGCGTGGTGTCGATGCCGGTGCGGAAGGGCCACGCGTCGGCGCGCACGTTCAGCGCCATCACTAACTCTTCCAGCGCGGCATTGCCGGCGCGCTCGCCGATGCCATTGATGGTGCACTCGACTTGCCGCGCACCACCGGCAATGGCGGCCAGGCTGTTCGCCACAGCCAGCCCTAAATCGTTGTGGCAATGCGCGGACAGAATTGCGTCTTCGCCCAAGGCGCCGCGCAGCAGGCGGAACAGGGCCTCGATCTCGGCGGGCGTGGTGTAGCCGACGGTGTCAGGCACGTTGAAGGTGCGTGCACCGGCCTGCTTCGCGGCCTGAAACACGTCAATCAAAAATTCCGGTTCCGTGCGGATGGCGTCTTCGGCAGAGAACTCCACGTCGTCCACCAAGCGTCGTGCGTGCTCGATGGCGCGCACGGCCGCATCCACCACTTCGGCCTTGCTGAAACCCAGCTTGTGCTGGCGATGCAGCGGGCTGGTGGCGATGAACACATGGATGCGCGGTGCTTCCGCGCCTTCGAGCGCTTTGGCCGAGGCCTCGATGTCGCCGGGGCGGCAGCGCGACAGGCTGCACACGCCGGTGCCGGTGCCGCGCAGAGCCTGAGCAATCCGCTGGATGGCGTCGGCGTCGGGTTCGGAGCTGGCCGCAAAGCCCGCTTCGATGGTGTCTACGCCCAGTTCGGCAAGCGCCATCGCGAAGCGCAGCTTCTGCACGGCGCCCATGCTGCAGCCCGGCGACTGCTCGCCGTCGCGCAGGCTGGTGTCGAAGATTCGAATTCGCTCGGGGGTGGTGGTCATGCGGAACTCCAAGTGCAAAAAATGATGGGAAGCGGGTTCAGACGAGCGAAGCGACGGCGCGGCGGCGCGAGGGCCGTGGCGGTCGCGGTCGGGTGTCGAGAAGCAGTTGGGCGAAGACGGCGGCATCGATGTTTCCACCCGATACCACGGCGACTTTTCGCCGGCTGGCCACGCGGCGGCCGGCGGCCAAAGCCAATGCGCCCGCACCCTCGGCGACGATGTGTTCTTCCAACATCAGACGCGCCAAGGTTTCGCGCAGCTCGGCTTCGCGCACGATGATCAGGTCGTCGAGCAGCTTCGAGAGGATGCGTCGGGTCAGGCTGCCGGCCTCGGCCACGCGCGTGCCATCAGCCAGCGTCGCGGCCGGAACGATGGGGCTGGCGTCGCCTTTCAGCGCGCGCGACATCGCGTCCACGCCTTCGACCTGTGCGCCGATGATGCGAACGCCCTGCGACTTCAGCGCCAGCGCCACGCCCGAGGCCAGCCCGCCGCCGCCGATGGGCACGATGACCGCTTCGGGCGCGTGCGCGGCCAGTTCAATGCCCAGCGTCCCTTGCCCGGCAATCACGTCGGGGTCGTCAAAGGCCGACAGATAGCGAAAGCCGTGCTGCTCGGCCAGCTGCAGGGCGTGCAATTTCGCTTCGTCATAGCTCTGGCCGCTTTGGCGCACCGTGGCGCCCAAAAAGGCCACGCCCTGAACCTTCACCGCGGGCGCAGTCATCGGCATGACGGTGATGACTTGCATCTTCAATTGCCGTGCGGCCCACGCCAGCCCCATGGCATGGTTGCCGGCCGAGGCTGTAATCACGGTGCGGCGGTCGCCGCGCTCGCGGGCGGCCAGCAGCGCATTTAGGGCGCCGCGCACTTTGTAGGCACCGGTGCGCTGTAGGTTTTCCAGCTTCAGCCAGCAGCCGAAGCGCTCGGCGTAGTGCAAAGGTGTGGGCGGTAAATACTTTCGCAGCCGCGCGCTGGCCGCCAGCACGTCGCTGGCGGTCACGTCATCGCGGGCGGCGTCGAAAGGCATCAGACCACCGTCAACCAGCCGCGTTCGTCCAGCTGCCGACCGCGCACGACATCGGCATAGCGGACGGCCAGCGCGTCGCCAAAGGCCGACACGGCAAACTCGCGATCGTCCAAAGCCTCGACGCGGGCGATTTCGGCCGAGGTGCCGGTCAGAAACACTTCGTCAGCGCCCTGCAATTCTTCAAGCCGAACCTGGCGCGACTCGGCGCCGGTCATTTGAATAACGGTGTCGCGAGTGATGCCGGGCAAGGCGTCGCCATGCGCCACGGCCGTCACCCGACCGTCTTTCACCATGAACACGTTTTCGCCGGTGCACTCCACCACCCAGCCCTCGTCATCGACGAACAGGGCCTCGCCAAAGCCGCGTTGGGTGGCTTCGCGCTTCGCCAAGATTGAGTTGACGTAATTGCCGCACAGCTTCAAAGGCGGCAGGGCCTTCGCCGGGTTACGTCGCATCGGCGATACCGTCAGGCGCACGCGGTCGCTGCCCAGATGGCTGGTCCACGGCAGGGTGGCCACCATCAGACGCTCGCTCAGGCATTCCACATCCAGACCCAGACCGCCGGAGTTAAACCACAGCAGGGGCCGGATGTACGCATCGCGGTGACGGTTCGCGCGCAGCGTCGCCAGAACGGCTTCGGTGGCTTGGGCGACATCGAAGCGCATGCCCAAGGCTTCGGCACCCTTGCCCATGCGCGCTAAATGCTCCGGCAAACGAAATACCGCTGCACCACCACCGTCGGTGGCATAGGCGCGAATGCCTTCGAACACACCCGTGCCGTAATGCAGCGCGTGACTGGTTAAGGGCACGCTGAAGGTTTCGGCGCCGGCAATCTCGCCGTCGCACCATTGCATCAGCGACATGGCACCACCTCCACCGCAAGGCAGTCGTGCAGCTTGTCGAGCTGCGACTTCAAACCGTGCGCCGAGCGTTCGCTTTCCACCGTCATCGACAGCGTCCACGACGGCGCTTTTGGATCAGTGGCCGCCTGCATAGTGATGGGTGCATAGCCGCGACGCTGTGCAGTGCCCAGGACGCGGGCCAGCGCACCTTCGCTCTGGCGCAGGATCACCTCAAGTTGGAAGTGCATGGACGAACTCCTTGCTCTCATCCGCCATGGCGGGGGCGTCGAGCATTTCGGTGTTGGATTTGTTGGGCGGCACCAGCGGCCAGACGTTGGCTTTTTGGTCGATCGACACGTGCAGAAACGCCGGCCCGTCGATGGCCAAGAACTCGGCAATCACCCGCGCTTGGTCGTCGCGGTGCTTCAGGTGCATGGCGGGAATGCGATAGGCCTGCGCGATCATTCCGAAGTCGGGGTTGTCCGACAGATCAACGGCTGAATAGCGCTCTTGGAAGAACAGTTCCTGCCACTGCCGCACCATGCCCAGCGCTTGGTTATCGAGCAGCACGATCTTGATCGGCAGACGCTCGCGCGCCACGGTAGCCAGCTCTTGAATGTTCATTTGGATGCTGCCGTCGCCGCTGACGCAGACGACCGTCGCCGCCGGGTTCGACATCTGCGCACCGATGGCCGCAGGCAGGCCGAAGCCCATCGTCCCGAGACCTGCACTGCTGAGATGGTGCGTCGGGTCTTTAAAGCCCCAGTGCTGCGCCACCCACATCTGATGTTGACCCACGTCGCAGGCCACGATGGCGTCGGGCACGCTCTCGGAAAGCGCTTTCAGCAGGGCCGGCGCGAAGATCTCGGTGCCCGGCGCGTCGTAGCGGGCCGCATGCAGGGCCACGCGTTCGGCGCACAGGGTTTGCCAGTTTTCGCAGCGACTGATGGCGGCGCAGAGCGCATTTAAGCTGTGCCCAATCTGCCCATGCACCGAGACGTCGGCGCGGCGCAGCTTGTTGATTTCGCCCAAGTCCGCATCAAGGTGGATCACCTTTGCGTGCGGTGCGAATTCGGCCAGCTTGCCGGTGGCGCGATCGTCGAAGCGCGCACCCACCACCAGAAGCAAATCGCTTTCCTGCACCGCCAAATTCGCCGCACGCGAGCCGTGCATGCCGAGCATTCCGAGAAACTGCGGATGGTCGAAGGGCAGGGCGCCCAACGCCCGAAGCGTCAACACGGTGGGCATTTTGGTCGCCGCGACAAAACGTCGAAATGCCTTCGTAGCCCCGGCAATGGCAATGCCGCCGCCGCCGTACAGCACGGGTTTTTTGGAGCGTGCGATCAGCGACAGCGCATCCACCAAACCCACCGGCACCGGATTGCTCACCGGCGCGCTGATGATCGGCTTGGGTTCCGGCAGGTGATCAGCATTGGCCAGCTGCACGTCTTTCGGTAGGTCGATCAGCACGGGTCCCGGCCGTCCGCTGCGGGCCAGATGGAAGGCCTCATGCAGCACCGTCGGCAGTTCATCGACCGAACGCGGCAGGTAGCTGTGCTTGACGATCGGCAGGGTCATGCCGAAGACGTCCAGTTCTTGGAAGGCGTCGGTGCCCAACAGATGCGTCGGCACTTGGCCGGTGATGCAGACCATCGGTACCGAATCGAGCAGGGCATCGGCAATGCCAGTGACCAAGTTCGACGCGCCCGGCCCCGAGGTCGCCACGCACACGCCGACGCGACCGCTGTGCCGTGCGTAGCCGTTGGCGGCCAGCGCGGCGGCCTGCTCGTGGCGCACCAGAACATGCTTCATCCGACTGCCGAGCAGGGCGTCGTAGAAAGGCATGATGCAGCCGCCCGGATAGCCGAAGAGGAGGTCGACCCCTTCGGATTCCAATGCGCGCACCAGCCACTCGGCTCCGTTCATGCACCGGCCTCAGCAGGTTTTCCCGAGGCCGTCGCGGCCGGTGCAGAAGGGTTCGCCGGCGATTCACCGCGCGGCTGCAGCCAGGGCATGCCAGCGCGCAGCTTGCGGCCCACCGCTTCGATCGGATGCTCCAAATCGGCTTGTTTCAGCGCCCGGTAGTTCGGATTGCCCGCGCGATATTCCTCGATCCATTCACGCGCGAATCGGCCGTCTTGAATCTCGGCCAGCACGCGCTTCATCTGCGTGCGCACGTGTTCGTCGATGACATAGGGGCCGCGCGTCAGATCGCCGTACTGCGCGGTTTCACTGATGAAGCGATGCATTTGGGTGATGCCGCCTTCGTACAGCAGGTCAACGATCAGCTTCAGCTCATGCATGCACTCGTAGTAGGCGATCTCGGGCTGATAGCCGGCTTCCACAAGCGTCTCCCAGCCGGCCATCACCAGCTTGGTGGCACCGCCGCAGAGCACGGCCTGCTCGCCGAACAAGTCGGTTTCGGTTTCTTCTTTGAAGGTCGTTTTGATCGGCTGCGCACGACCGCCGCCGATGCCGCTGCAGTAGGCCAGGGCGATCTCTTCGGCCTGCCCGCTGTGGTCTTGATGCACGGCGTACACGCTCGGCACGCCACGACCAATTTCGAATTCGCGACGCACCAGCGCGCCCGGCCCCTTGGGCGCCACCAGCACTACATCGATGTCGTGGCGTGGATTGATCTGCGCGTAATGCACGTTGAAGCCGTGTGCGAACAGCAGGCAGGTGCCGGCTTTCATGTTCGGCGCGATGTGCTGCTGGTAGAGCTGCGGCTGCACCATGTCCGGCGTCAGCACGGCCACCACGTCGGCGGCGCGAACTGCATCGGCTGGGCTCATCACCGTGAAGCCATCGGCGATCGCTTTGACTTCAGTCGGGCCGCCGGCGCGCAGGCCAACGATGACGGTGGCGCCGGAGTCGCGCAGATTTTTGGCGTGGGCGCTGCCTTGGCTGCCGTAGCCAACAATGGCGACGGTGCGGGTTTGCAGGGCGGCGGGCGGCGTGGCTGGGTTGCTCATGAGGGTGTCCTGATGGAGTGGAAGCGGGATAGAGATAGGGAAAGGGAAGCGGCAAGGTCGAAGCAAAGCGATTTGAGTGAGCGGCGCTAGCCGGTGGTGATGGCCCCACGGCTGGCGGACTCCACGAGTCGGGCGTACTTGGCGAGCGCGCCGTGCAGCACGCGCTTCGGCGTCTCGGCGGGCGTGCGCGCACCGAGGTCGGCATCGGTCTCCAAGCGGCGAGCGTCGATGTCGATCACCACGCGGTCGCCGTTTTGCAGCAGACCAAGCGGGCCGCTGCGTGCGGCTTCCGGCGCGATGTGGCCGACCATGAAGCCGTGCGTGGCGCCGCTGAAGCGGCCATCGGTGATCAGGGCGACGTCGTCGCCCAAGCCCTGACCGACGAGCGCCGCAGTGACGGCCAGCATTTCGCGCATGCCAGGGCCGCCGGCAGGGCCTTCAAAGCGAATCACCACCACGTCACCCGGCTGAATCGCGCGGGCCTGCACGGCGGCGAAGGCCAGGTCTTCGGAATCGAACACTCGCGCTGGGCCTTCATGACGACGGCGCTTTGCCGGCAGCTTGGCGATGCAGCCTTCCGGCGCCAGATTTCCGTACAGCACGGAATAGCCGCCGTTGGGCTTCAGCGGCGCGGCGAAACCCGGCACGACCGCCGCGGCCTCGGCTTCATCGATGTCGTCGCGTGCCGCATGCGCGGCGCGACCGGCATCAATCGCCGCGAACAGCGTTTCGCCGGTCATCGTCGCGGTGTCGGCGATCTTTCCCGCGGCGCGAAGCTCGTCCAGCACTCGCGCCGTGCCGCCCGCAGCGTGTAGTTCCACGGCGGTGAAGCGCCCGCCGGGCTTCAAATCAGCGATCACCGGCGTGTGGCGCGATGCGTTCTCGAAACGCTCCAGCGGATAGTCGATTCCCGCTTCATGGGCGATGGCCAGCAGGTGCAGCACGGCATTGGTCGAGCCCGCCGTCGCGGCGACCGCAATCGCTGCGTTGTCGATGGACTGCTGCGAGAGCACCTGGCTCGGACGCCGATCCGCCGCCAGTGCGGCCATGGCCAGTTCGCCACAGCGAAAGGCGGCGTTGTGCTTGGCGGCATCGGTGGCCGGGATGTCATTCAAGCCCATCGGCGACAGGCCCAGGGTGGTCAGCACCATGGCCATCGTGTTGGCGGTGAACTGGCCGCCGCAGGCGCCCGCGCCCGGGCAGGCGCTGCGCTCGATGTCGGCCAGTTCGGCGTCATCGATGCGGCCGGCGGCGTGCGCGCCTACGGCCTCGAACACTTCCTGCACGGTGATCTTTTTCGCTTTGCAGACGCCCGGCTGGATGCTGCCGCCGTAAAGAATCACGCCGGGCAGGTCCAGTCGCGCCAGCGCCATCGCCGCCGCCGGAATGGTCTTGTCGCAGCCGACGATGGCCACCACCGCATCCAAACAATGGCCGCTCACCGCCAATTCGATGGAGTCGGCAATCACTTCGCGCGAGGGCAGCGACGCGCGCATGCCCTCGGTGCCCATGGCGATGCCGTCGGTCACGGCAATGGTGTTGAACTCCACCGGCGTGCCGCCCGCGGCACGGATGCCCTCGCGCGCCGACTGCGCCAAGTCGCGCAGGGTGATGTTGCAGGGCGAGATGTCGGACCACGTGTGCACTACGGCCACCAGCGGCTTGGCGATGGCGGCATCGTCCAGCCCGGTGGCGCGCAGCATGGCGCGGGCGGGGGCGCGGGCGGGTCCTGATTTGATCTGGTCTGAATTCACGGGGTTTCGTTTGCTGTCGTAGGTCTTGGGATGGGTTTCGAGAAGCCTCAAAACGAAAAACCCCGCTCCGTTGCCGGGGCGGGGTTTTCGTTTCGGACCTGTTTGCTGCGTTCTAGGTCACGTCGATCCCGCTCCGGTAAGGGGGCTAATAAGAAGGACGACGACAACAAGAAGGACGGCCGCAATCGCGACCTCGCGAACCACCGAAACGGCGGTCGGGGCGAAGAAGGAGGTCAGCGGCAGCGCGTTACGAGGCATGGATCGACGGGAACACGTCAGTGATAGGAGTGTCAACACCTTGCGCGTCACTTTTCCTTATTGGAGCGAATGCTCGAGGGCAAGTCCTTGTTTCGGCCAAATGTGGTTGCCATCGAAACTGACGGAATCGCCGCAAAATCGCGAGTTCGTTTCGCGTCCTGCGCCGAATGAGCGATGCGTCACGGCCTTCAAAGCCATTCAGCCGCGATGCTCATGGCTAGCCTCCTACAAGCCCTCGCCGCCATGAACCGCCCTTCCATCGTCACTCATGCCCTGCCGCTGTTTCCGCTGAAGACGGTCCTGATGCCCGGTGGCGTCATGGCGCTGCGGGTCTTCGAGCCGCGCTACCTCGACATGGTCAAACGCTGCAGCCGCAATGGCGAAGGCTTTGGCATCTGTCTGGCCATCGACGGCAGCGAGGTCGGTGCGGCGGCCGTTCCCGCCGAAACCGGCACCGAGGCGCGCATCGTCGACTTCACCATGCGCGAGCCAGGCGTGTTGGGCATCGCAGTGGAGGGCGAGCGCCGCTTCGCCCTGCACGGGACCGCGGTGCAGGCCGATGGCTTGGTCGTCGGTGAAGTGGAATGGCTGCCGCCTTTAGCGCTTCAGACCGTGCTGCCGCAGCATGGCTTTCTGGTGGACCTGCTGCAGCGGATGCTCGAGCGCGCCGGCGGGCCGCACGCCTTTGCCGAGAAAGCCTGCTTTGACGACACCGCTTGGGTCGGGCATCGCCTCGCCGAACTGCTGCCGCTCAGCCACGATCAGCGCCTGCATTTGCTCGAAGAAGACGATCCCGCATTGCGCATGGACGCTTTGCTGCGCTGGCTGCCGCAGCTGGCTTAAGCCAGCACAAGGAAGCTCAGCGCAAGTCCGCCTGCGAGGGCACGCGCAATCGCAGCACCGAACGATCAAGGCCGACCACCAAGTCGCCCGCGTCGTGCTCCAACTGCGCACGCGCTGCCGGGGATTCCGGCATCGCCGCCCAATAGCGTACGAAGCCGTCGGCACGTTTGGAAAAGATCAGCGTCTGCGCGCTACCCAACCACAGCGGCTCATCGTCCGCGCCCAGCGCATAGGGTGCTGGCCAAAGCCGCAGCACCCAGCGTTCCCCCGGCACCCCAGAGTCTCGCGACATCAGCAGCGCCTCGGCGTGGCCCTCGTGGGTTGAGGGCATGATCGGCAGGCGCTCAGCGGTGGCGTCATCGTCGAGCATCATCACCAGCCCACGCCAGTCGCTGCGCGGCAAGGCCGTCCAGCCAGCGGCGCTCAAACGCTCAACAAGCGGCGGCAAGTGCCCGGCAAATTGCACGTCCAGCGGCCACGCGTCGCGGCTGGACAGCTCATTGCGACGCGCCGGAAGTCGAAGTCCAGAATCGCCCTGCAGCCAGCGTGCAGCGTCAATTCGCGTGCGCTCAATCGGCGGGTCGAAAGCCAAGACCATGGCTTCGGCCGAGCGCGTGGCGTGCCAGCCACCCACCAAGATCACCGCGCCAAAGAACAGCACGGCCACGGGCCGCACCCAGAACGCACGCAACACGCGACGCCGATAGGCGATGCCCAGCGCGGTAATCCAGACCAGCCCCAAGCTGATGCCGGCCAGCACGTCGGACAGCCAGTGGGCGCCCAGATACAGGCGCGAAAAGCCGAGTAGACCCACCATCAGCGCCGCCACCACATAGGGCCAGACGCGGCGACGGCCCGGCATACCGCGCGCCACCATCACCGCGAAGAAACCGAAGACCACCGTGGCCAA
>JBBQIA010000046.1:0-10216 GCA_038324485.1 Lysobacterales bacterium | reverse complement strand
CGGTAGCGGTGCAGGGCGTCCGCGCCGCGCAGGCCGTGCTTCGCGCCGGGGTAGGTCATCAGCTCGAACGGCTGCCCGCGCTGCTGAAGCGCCGACATCAGGACCGTGGAGTTGGAAAACAGCACGTTGTCATCGGCCATGCCGTGGATCAGCAGCAAGGGCTCAGTGAGGCCCTCGATGTGGGTCAGAACGCGAGAGGCCGCGTAGCCCTCCGGGTTCGCCTGCGGATGATCCATGTAGCGCTCGGTGTAGTGCGTGTCGTAGAGCGCCCAGTCGGTCACCGGCGCACCTGATACGCCGCAGGCATAGGCGCCGCGACTGCGGGCCAGCAGCATTAGGCTGATGTATCCGCCGTTGCTCCAGCCGTGCACGCCGATGCGCTGCGCGTCGACCCAGGGCTGGGCGCGCAGCCACGCAATGCCGTTGAGCTGGTCTTCGACTTCAACCTTGCCCTGCTCGCGGTACAGGGCCGACAGAAAGGCCTGCCCGCGACGCGGCGTGCCGCGGTTGTCCAGCGAAAACACCACATAGCCCTGCTGAGCCAGATAGCGGCTGAAGAAATGATCGCCGCGCCCGGGCCAGCTGTCGGTCACCGTCTGCACTGCCGGGCCGCCGTAAACATAGACCACCACCGGGTACTTCTTTTTTGGGTCGAAGTTCGGCGGCTGAATCAGGCTGTAGTGCAGGTCGGTGCGGCCATCGGCGGCCTTCAGCGTGCCAAAGCGCATCGGCGCATGAATGTCGCTGAAGGCGAAGTACGGATGGCCTTCGACCAGCGCGTTGTCGACGAGGGTGGCCAGCAGCGCACCGTCACGATCGAACAGACGTGTTTGCGGCGGCGTGGCGTGATTGGAGAAGATGGAAACGAAGCGATCTGCCTGCGCGTCAAACGTCGCGGCATGCATGCCCGGCTCGGCGCTTAGGCGCTCGGGATCGCCGCCTTCCAGCGGTACGCGATAAACGTGCTTCTCGCGAGCGCCATCAAGGGTGCCGCTGAAGTAGACCAAACCGCGATCTTCATCGACGGACAGCAGGTCTTCCACCATCCACGGGCCTTGGGTCAGGGCCTGCGGGTCGCGGCCATCGGCGTCCAGCACATACAGATGCATAAAGCCCGTGCGCTCGCTGCCCCAGAGCAGGCGGCCGTCGGCAAACACGTGCAGCAGGTGATGCAAGTTCACCCAGGTGCGGCTGCGCTCGGTGATCAAGGTGCGCTGCGCTGTCGTGGCGAGGTCGGCTTCGATCAGCTCCAGCTTGCGCTGGTCGCGCGACTGCCGCTGAAACAGCAGCCGCGTCGGCGTCGCCCAATTAACGCGCGTGAGGTAGATGTCGGTCTCAGTGCCCAGATCCAGCCAGCGCGGCGCGGTGCCCGCCGTGGGGGCGATGACGCCCAGCTGCACCAGCACATTGGGTTCGCCGGCGGCGGGATAACGCTGGCGCACGACCTCGGTGCGGTCGGGATAAATCTCGAAGCGCTCGCGCACCGGCACTGGGGTTTCGTCGATGCGCGCAAAGGCAATGGCGCTGTCGTCGGGCGCCCACCAATAGCCGGTGTGGCGGTCCATTTCTTCGTCGGCCACGAACTCGGCGATGCCGTTGCCGATCACCGCGCTGCCGTCGGACGTCAGCTGAACTTCCTTGCCACTTTTCACCTCAACCACCCACAGATTGCGGCCGCGAATAAAGCTGACAAAGCCGCCCTTCGGCGACACCTTGGGGTCGGTGGCAAAGCCCTCGCCCGAGGTCAGCTTGCGCGCGCCGGCCTCGGGGCTTGCAAGGTCGGACAGGTACAACTCGCCACCCAGCGGAAACAGCAGGCGACGCGAATCGGGGAACCACGCGTACTCGACGATGCCCGAGAGGGCGGCAGTGCGCTGGCGTTCGCGGCGAGCCTTTTCTTCGTCGGACAATTCGCCTTCGCCATCGGGAAGCAGGGCGACGGAATCCACCAGCAGTGCAGCGCTGCCGGCCGCAACGTCGAAGGCCCAAAGGTCGAGTTGATTTCGGTTCTCGTTCTTGCCCTTCAAGAAGGTGATGCGCGTGCCGTCAGGCGAAAACGCCGGCTGCACGAGGGTCGGGCCCGAAAGCGGCGTGTCGCCGGTGATGGTTTCGAGCGTCAAGCGCTCGCGTCCGGCGTCGGCGGCAAGGGTCATGGCAGGCATCAGGGTGATGAGGGCAAGCGTGGCAAGAAAGCGCATGCGCAAGGAGTTCCGTAGTCGTTTGTGCGGCGAGAGGAGAGCGTCAGGCTTTCGGCGTGATGCCAAACAGAATGCGCTTTTGCTCGTCGCTCATCTCAGCGGGGCGAGCGAAGCGCGGGTCTTTGCTGATGGCGTAAGCGCGCGCGGTAGCAGGGCGTTCGCGAATGGCGGCCTGCCAGCGCCGCACGTTAGCCAGCGGCTCGAGGTCGAGCGGCGCGGTCGTGTAGGGCGACACCCAGGGGTAACACGCCATGTCCGCGATGGAATAGTCGTCCCCGACAATGAAGGCGCGGCCCTCAAGGCGCCGATCCAGCACGCCGAGTAAACGCTGCGCTTCGCGGGTGTAGCGATCGATGGCGTAGGGAATCTTGTCCGGGGCATACACGTTGAAATGCCCGTACTGGCCGGTCATCGGGCCCAAGCCCGCCATCTGCCAAAACAGCCACTCGGACACGGTGGCGCGGCCGCGTAAATCGGCGGGCAGGAACCGGCCAGTCTTCTCGGCGAGGTACATCAAAATCGCGCCTGACTCGAACACGCTGATCGGTGCGCCGCCGTCGGCCGGCGCGTGATCGACCATCGCCGGCATTCGGTTGTTCGGCGCAATGGCCAAAAAATCAGGCTGGAACTGTTCGCCTGTGCCGATGTTGATCGGCTTGATGGCATAGGGCAGGCCGGTTTCTTCGAGGAAGAGCGTGACCTTGTGCGCGTTCGGCGTGGGCCAGTAATACAGATCGATCATCGTTGCTGCCTTGTTCAAGCCAGGTAGCCGCCGTCCACGGCGAGGGTGGTGCCGGTGATGTAGCTCGCCGCATCAGACAGTAAAAACAGAACTGCCGGCGCGATTTCGTCCGGCTGTGCCGCGCGACCCTGCGGGATGAGCTGGCTCATCAGACCCATCAGCTTCGGGTTGCCGGTCACGGCGCTGGCAAACTTAGTGTCCGTCAAACCCGGAAGCACGGCATTGACGCGAATGTGCTGCGCGGCCAGCTCCTTGGCGAAGCCTTCGGTCATGTTGACGATGCCGGCCTTGGTCATCGAATAGATGCCTTGGCCCGGGGCCGGACGCTTGGCGTTCACCGAGGCGACGTTAACGATGGCCCCGCCGCCGGCCTTCGCCATGCGCTTTGCGGCCTGCACGGTCGCCCAGAAGTAGCCGCGAAGATTGACCTCGACGGTCTTCTCGTAGGCCACCAAGTCCATGTCGAGCATCGGGCCGAAGTAGGGGTTGGCGGCGGCGTTGTTCACTAGCAGGGACACGCTGCGGCCTTCGGCATCGAGCGCGGTGAAAAGGGCTTCAATCGCGGCCGGGTCGCCGATGTGGACCGCGCGGGCTTCGGCGCTGCCGCCGGCCTCGCGAATCGCGGCAGCGACCGTCTCGCAGCCGTCCAGCTTTCGGCTGCTGCAAATAACGTGAGCGCCGTGCGCCGCGAGCAGCTTCGCGATCGATTCGCCGATGCCGCGCGAGGCACCGGTCACGAGGGCGGTGCGCCCGCTGAGCGAAAACAAAGGGGTCGTGTCAGTCATCACTCTCTCCGTGGCGGGGCGCCGCATGCGATAGGCTCGGGAACCTACCACACCCACCCGTACGGACTCCCGATGGCCGCTGCCCACACTTCCTCTTCTTCCTCCGCCCGTCCACGCGTCCTCGTTACCGGCGGAGGCAGTGGCTTGGGCCTGGCGCTCGCCACGCGCTACGCCGCGAAGGGCGCGCAACTGCTGCTGGTCGATATTGACGCGGCGCGCGCCGAAGCGGCTCGCGCCGGTCTGCCGGGCGAGGGCCATCTGGCCTTCACCGCTGATGTGGGCGATGACGCCTCAATGGAGGCCCTGCACGAGGCGGTGATGCAGGCGGTCGGCGGCGTCGACGTGCTACTGAACAACGCCGGCATCGCCAGCGGCGGGCCGCTGATTGGCAGCACCATGGACGAATGGCGGCGCCTGCTGGAGATCAATCTGCTCGGCGTCGTGCGCGGCACTCAGCGCTTTCTGCCCGGCATGGTCGAGCGCGGGCACGGCCACGTGGTCAGCACGGCCAGCTTTGCCGGCCTGGCTGGCGCGCCCGGCATCATGAGTTACGGGGTGGCCAAGGCCGCGGTGGTGGCCTTTTCCGAGCAGCTTCGCGCTGAAATGCACGACACCGGCGTGGCGGTATCGGTGATTTGCCCGGCCTTCTTCCAGACCAATTTGCTGCAGAACTTCCATGGCAATACGGCGGTGCGCGGCATGGCCGCGAAGATGATGGAGCGCAGCAGCGATACGGTCGACACCGTGGCCGATGCCTGCTTCCGCGCCCTCTCGGCGCGCGAGTTCTTGGTCATCCCGACGCGCGCTGAACCGATGCGCTGGCGCGTGAAGCGCTGGTTCCCGAACTGGTATTTCAAGAAGTTGATCGAAACCACCAACCAAATGCGCCGCAGCTAAGAGAGACGCAACCATGCAGTGGATGATTTATGGCGCCAACGGCTACACCGGCCGACTGATGGCGAAAGAAGCGGTGGCGCGCGGTATGAAACCCATCCTCGCCGGCCGTCGCCGCGACGAGCTGGAAGCACTTGGTCGCGAGTACGGGCTAGAAGTGCGGATTTTCGGTCTGGAGCCTTCGGCGCTGGATCTTGGTCTGCGCGGCGTCGGCTTGGTGCTGCACTGCGCCGGCCCGTTTTCGCAGACCTGCGCGCCGATGCTCGACGCCTGCCTGCGCGCCAAAGCGCATTATCTCGACATCACCGGCGAGATTGATGTCTTCGCCCACTGCCATGCGCAGGACGCGCGGGCCAAGGACGCCGGCATCGTGGTGCTGCCGGGTTCGGGCTTCGACGTCGTGCCCACCGACTGCCTTGCCGCACAGCTCAAGCGCGAGATGCCAGACGCCGTGGCGCTGGTGCTGGCCTTCGAGGCCGGCGGCGGACCCAGCCCCGGCACCGCAAAAACCAGCGTAGAAGGCCTGGGCAAGGGTGGGCGGGCGCGAGTCGGCGGTGAAGTAACGACTGTGCCGCTGGCTTGGAAAAGCCGTAGCTTCGACCGCGATGGCGAAGCACGCAGCGCCATGACCATCCCGTGGGGCGACGTGTTTACCGCCTATATTTCGACCGGCATCCCTGACATTGAGGTCTACATGGCCGTGCCGCCCGCGGTGATCGGCCGCGTTCGTCGTCTGCGCTTGGTGCGACCGCTGCTGGGCCTAGGCCCGGTGCAGCGCTTTATGAAGGCGCGGGTCGAGAAGTCTGTGCGCGGGCCATCCGAGTCGAAGCGCGACAAGACCGATACCTTGGTATGGGGCGAGGCCACGGCGGCCGACGGCCGCCAGATCAAGCGCCAGCTGCGCACGCCGAACGGCTACGACCTCACCGTCACCGCGGCCTTGGGCATCACCGCCCGCTTGCTGGAGGCGCCGGCCGAGCCGGGTTTCAAGACCCCCTCGATGCTGATGGGGGCGGATTACGTTCTCAGTTTGCCGGGTGTGACGCTGGTACGCTGACGCGTCCCTACTGCAGTCGTGCCTTTCGACGTGTCCTTGCCGATGTTTGCCATCGTTGCGCTGCTTGCCCTTATGGCGCTGATGCTGCTGGCGCTGTGGCGGGCGCGCCGACGCGAGAAGCGCGACAAAGAGCGCCTTGCGCTGATTGCCCGCGCCACCACCGACGGCATCTACGACGCCGACCTTGATCGCAATACGGTGTGGCGCAGCGAGGCCTTCTGCCGGATGTTCGGTTTGCCCGCCGACACGGCGGCGAATCAGATTTCCGACTGGCTGGCGAAGGTGCATCCCGAAGACCGCGAGCGCGTTCGACAGGGCTATGCGCAAGCTTTGAACAGCGGAGTGGGCGAGTGGAACGTCGACTACCGATTTGAACGACCCGACGGCGGCGTGGGCCACGCCCGCGACCGCATGCTGATTTTGCGCAACGCTTCGGGGCACCCGGTGCGCGCGCTCGGCGGCGTGACCGACGCCAGTGACGAGCAGGGCGCCATCGACAGCTTGGCCTTGCTGAAGCGCGCCCTCGACGCCACGACGACGGGTGTGGCCATCGTCGACGTGAAACAAGACGGCTGGCCGACGGTGTATGTGAACTCGGCGCTGGAGAGCATGAGCGGCTATCCAGCCGAAGAGTTGCTGGGCCGCAATCTGCGCTTTTTGCAGGGTGCCGAATCGGAGCAGCCGGGGATCGAGACCCTGCGCCACGCCCTGCGTGAGGGCCGCGACGGCCAAGTCATGCTGCGCAACTTCCGTAAAGACGGCAGCGCCTATTGGATTGATTTGGTGGTGTCGCCGGTGCGCGATGCGCAAGGACAGCTGACGCACTACGTCGGTTCGCAAATCGACGTCAGCGAGCGCGTCGCCACCGAGCAAGCGCTGGCGCACCGCGCCACGCATGACGAACTGACCACCCTGCCGAATCGCCAACTGTTCCGCGACCGTTTGGCGCAGGCCCTGCGCGAAAGCAAGCGCTTCGGCTTGAACTTGGTTGTGCTGTTCGTTGACCTCGACAACTTCAAGCTGGTGAACGACTCGCTGGGTCATGCCGCTGGCGATGAGCTGCTGCGCACCGTGGCTCGCCGCCTGCAGGGCTGTCTGCGGCAGACCGACACCGTGGCGCGTTTCGGCGGCGACGAGTTTGTGCTGCTGCTGCTTGGCGAAGTTGAAACCGACGTGTTGCGCGTGGTGGACCGCGTCACCGAGGCCCTGCGTCGCCCGGTAGAACTGGCCGGCGCCATGCACTACGTCACGGCCAGCATCGGCTATGCCCGCTGCCCGCAGCACGGTGACGACGCCGGTGTGTTGCTGCAGCGCGCCGACATCGCGATGTACCAAGCTAAGGCGCGCGGTCGCAATTGCGCCGTGGGCTACGAGCCCAGCTTCGATCAGGGCGCGGCCGATCGTTTGTCGCTGATCTCGCAGCTGCGCGAAGCAGTCGAGCGCCAAGAATTCGAGCTGCACTACCAGCCGCAGTTTCGCTGGGACGGTCGTGCACAGGGGATGGAAGCACTCATTCGCTGGCATCACCCCGAGCGCGGCCTGCTCGCCCCGGGCCACTTTATCGACGCGCTGGAAGAAAGCGGCCTGATGGTGGAGGTGGGCCGCTGGGTGCTGCGTGACGCCGCACGTCGTTATGCCACTTTGGTCGAGCATGGTTTGTCCGACGTTCGCCTTGCCGTGAACGTCTCAGCCACGCAGCTGCATCACAACCTGCTCGAAGACGTTGAAGCGGTCGTGCGCGATTTCCAACTGCCGCCCGGCGCCTTCGAGCTTGAGCTGACCGAAAGCGTGCTGATGGTGAACGCCGAAAGCAGCATCGAGCAGATGCGTCGTGTCGCTCAGTTGGGCGTCGGTATTGCTGTGGACGACTTCGGCACCGGCTACTCATCGCTCTCGTATTTGAAGCGCCTGCCGATTCAGCGCCTGAAGATCGACCGCAGCTTCGTGCGCGGCTTGGGCAGCGACCCGGACGACGAAGCGATTTGCGCCTCGGTCATTTTGCTGGCCTCAAGCCTTGGTTTAGACACCGTTGCAGAAGGCGTCGAAACCGAACCGCAGCGCGACTGGCTGGCTGAGCACGGCTGCGGCGAACTGCAGGGCTTCTTGCTGGGTCGGCCGGCACCGTTTGACGATGTGCTGGCGATGATTAAGGCGCAGCGGGCGTAATCCTTCGTTTCCCGCTCCGCCGGTGTTCGCTAGCCGTTTCCGTACAGCACGCCCGGCAACCACGTCGCCAACTCCGGCACCCACCACAGCAGCGCCAGCATCGTCAGCTGCAGGCCGATGAAGGGCAGCACGCCGCGATAAATCGCGAGCGTTGGCACTTCGGGCGGCGCGACGCCGCGCAGGTAAAACAGGGCGAAGCCGAAGGGCGGCGTCAGAAAGCTGGTTTGCAGGTTCACCGCCATCATCACGCCCAGCCACACCGGGTCGACGCCGAGGATGAAAAGCACCGGCGCCACGATGGGCACGACGATGAACACGATTTCGATGAAGTCGAGCACGAAGCCCAGCAAGAACATCAGGGCCATCACCGCCAGCACCGCGCCGGTGCGCCCGCCCGGCAGGCCGGTCAGCACTTCATGCACTAAATCGTCGCCGCCGTAGCCGCGAAACACCAAGGCAAACAGCGCCGCCCCGAACAGAATGGCAAACACCATTGCGCTAACTTTGACGGTCTCCTTCGCTACCTCGTGCAGGCGCGCCAGCGTCAGACGCCCGCGCAGGGCGGCAAACACGCTGGCGCCGACGGCGCCGAGCGCCGCGGCATCGGTGGGCGTGGCCACGCCGCCCAAGATCGAGCCCAGCACCAGCACGATCAGGCTCAAGGCGGGCAGCACGTCGCGGGCCAGTTCGGCGAGCGTGGGGCGACAGGCATCGGGCAGGGCCGGCGCACGATGCGGCTGCCGCCACGCTGTCCATGCGGCGTAGAGCACATACATCGTCACCAAGCCGAGGCCGGGCAGCAGCGCGCCGGCAAACAGGTCGCCGACCGACACGGTGTCGGGGGCAAAATTGCCCTGCGCCAACTGCGCGCGCTGATAGGCGTTCGAGAGCTGGTCGCCCAGCAGCACCAGCACGATGGACGGCGGAATGATTTGGCCGAGCGTGCCTGAGGCCGCAATGGCCCCGGTGGCCAAGCGCGGGTCGTAGCCCGCTCGCAGCATCACGGGCAGTGAAATCAGGCCCATGGTGACCACGGTGGCGCCGACGATGCCGGTGCTGGCCGCGAGCACGCCGCCAACCAGAATGACGGCGATCACTAAACCGCCGCGTCGCTGGCCGAACAAGGCCGCCACGCGGGTCAGAAGGGCTTCGGCGAGCTGGCTGCGTTCCAGCATCACGCCCATAAACACGAACAGCGGCACGGCAAGCAGGGTGGCGCTGGTCAGCGTGTCGAACAGGCGATTCGGCAGAGCCTGCAAAAAGCTGGGGTCGAAATTGCCGAGCAGCACGCCCAGTCCTGCCACCAGCAGCGAGACGCCGCCGATGACGAAGGCCACCGGAAAGCCGCTGGCCAGACCCGCGCAAAGCCCAAGACCCAGCAGCGCGAGCATCAAAATATGCTGATCGTGCAGGCTCATGCGCGGGCCGCGTCCGCGCGCCGACCGAGTGCTGTGGGCAGAGCGCGGAAGCCGTCCGCCAAGCCTTGCAGGGCCAGCAGAAGAGCGCCCAAGGGCAGCATCGTCTTGGCGATGAACAGGCCGGCCAAGCCGCCCGTGCTGGCCGAGCGCTCGGTGATGCGCCAGCTCATGGCCACGTAGTCAACGCTGAGCCAAGCGATGGCCGCACAAAAAGGCAGCAAGAAGATCAGCACGCCGGCGATCTCGACACGGGCGCGGGTGCGTTCGGTCCAGCGCGCCGACAGCACGTCGATGCGCACATGGGCGCGATGCTTCAGCGCGTAGCTGAGGCCCAGCATCACCATCGCCGCGTTCAACCAAAGCACCAGGTCCTGCACCTTCACCGATCCCATGCCGAGGCTAAAGGCCAGCACCAAGCCCGCGGTTAGCAGAACGAGCAAGGTGGCGGCCACCGCCGCGAGCTGGCCGCAGGCCTGCGACAGGGCGTCGGCGGCACGCAGCGGAAGCGCGGTAGAGGAGTGCGGGGTCATGCGCGTTCCAGAGCGGCTGGGAGGCGCGAGGATGGCACCCCGCGCGCAGTCGATACAATCACGCCCTTGATGTTTTTGGAGCCCGCCATGCCGCGTCTCGTGCTGATTGACGGCTCGTCCTACCTATATCGCGCTTTTCATGCGCTGCCGCCGCTGACCGCGCCCGACGGCACGCCCACCGGCGCGCTATTCGGCGTCGTCAACATGCTGCGCGCCACGTTGAAGGAAGCGCCCGAGTGCGCGGCTTTCGTGCTCGACGCCTCGGGCCCCACGTTCCGCGATGCGCTCGACCCGGAGTACAAGGCGAATCGCCCGCCGATGCCGGACGACATGCGCGCGCAGATCGAGCCGATGATTGCGATTGTCGAGGCGCTCGGATTTCCATTGCTCCGCGTTTCGGGCGTCGAAGCCGATGACGTGATCGGC
>JBBQIA010000045.1:0-10279 GCA_038324485.1 Lysobacterales bacterium | reverse complement strand
GTCAGAACGGTTTCGCCGCCCAAGCCTTGGATGTTTCGACGCACAACGTCCATGCCCACGCCGCGGCCAGACAGGTCGGTGACGGCATCGGCCGTCGAGAAGCCCGGCGCGAAAATCAGATTCCAAACGTCGCCGTCGGTCGGGTTGTCGGGCACCGCAACGCCCTTCTCGCGGGCCTTGGCCAAGATGCGTTCGCGATTGAGGCCCTTACCGTCGTCACTGACCTCGATGATGATGTGGCCGCCCTGATGGGCGGCGGTCAACGTGATCGTACCAACCGGATCTTTGCCCGCCTTGATGCGATCTTCGGTGGTTTCGATACCGTGATCGATGGCGTTGCGCACTAGGTGGACCATCGGGTCGCTGATCTTCTCGATCAGGCCCTTGTCCAGTTCCGTGCTCTCGCCAAAGGTCTTCAGGTTGACCTGCTTACCTAAGCGGCCGGCCAAGTCGCGAATTAGGCGCGGGAAGCGCTTGAACACGGCATCGACCGGCAGCATGCGGACGCTGATGACGGCTTCTTGCAGGTCACGCGTGTTGCGCTCCAACGTCTCCAAGCCAGCCAGCAGGCGCTCGGCCAGCGGCCCGACCACTTCGCCACCCACTTCTTTAAGCATGGCTTGCGTGATGACGAGCTCGCCCACCAAGTTGATCAGCATGTCGACCTTGCTGGCCTGCACACGAATCGAGGCATCGTCGGCCGCACCACCACCGCCGGCCGCAGGAGCCGAGGCTGCGCCACCGGCCGAAGGCATGGCAATAACCGGCGCCGCAGGAGCAGCCGCTTCCACCACGGGCGCCAGTGCGGGGGCTACTTCCGGCTCAGCCGCAGGCGCGGCTTGACCGCTATCGCCATTGATCAATAGATCGCATTCGTCTTCCACCCACGAGAACGCATCGCGAATGGCCGGCTCGGACGCGGAACCGGGAAGGGTCAGCGTCCACTTCAAAAAGCTTTGCGTCGGGTCGAGGTCGCCGAAGGCCGGCAGCGCACTGCTGTCGCACTCCACCTTCATCGAGCCCAGCTCGGCTAAGTCACGGATGATCCGCAGCGGGTCATTGCCGCTCATGAACATCGACGCTTTCGGCGCAAAGCCGATGACGTACTCGTCGGGGGCTTTCGCTTTCGCCACGGGTGCGACCTTAGCGGCAGCACCTGCGCCAACGGCAATCGTGCTCTTGCCCGTCAGCACCGCATTGAGTTGGGCGACGATGCCTGCACCGTCATCGGTGGGCGGCACGTCTTGCTCGGCGGCGCGAAGCAGGCCTCGCAGCACGTCGACTGACGACAGCATCGCGTCCATCGCGTCACTCGTGAGCGGCCGTTTTCCGGCGCGCAATTCATCGAGCAGCGTCTCTAGGACGTGAGTGAGTTCGGCCACCTTGGTGAAGCCGAAAGTCGCCGAGCCGCCCTTGATGGAGTGCGCCGCACGGAACACCGAGTTAATGGTGTCTGCCGTGCCGCGGCCGCCCTCAAGGTCGAGTAGGCCATTTTCCATGGCCTCCAAACCTTCTCGGCTTTCCTCGAAGAAGGTGGCGTGGAATCGCTTGAGGTCGTTGCTCATCGGGGGTCCCGGATTGACAACCGCACACAGAAAACCGCGCCGGCCGCTAGGCCGGCAGCGCGCTTAGCCCAGTACTTTTTTCACCGTCGCCACAAGCTGATCGGGGTTGAAGGGCTTCACCAACCACCCCGTCGCCCCCGCCGCCTTACCCTCGGCTTTTTTCTCCGGGCCGGCTTCGGTGGTGAGCATCAACATCGGCGTGAACTTGTAGTCCGGCAGCTGTCGCAGATGCTTGATCAAAGTGATGCCATCCATATTCGGCATGTTCACATCGGTCACGACCGCGTTGAACTTGGCGCCCTTGGCCTTGTCGAGCGCAATCACGCCATCCTCGGCCTCGGTCACAGTAAAGCCCGCACCCGCAAGGGTGAAGGCGACCATTTGTCGCATTGAAGCCGAATCGTCGACGACCAAGATATGCGCAGTCATTTAGGCAGTCCTCATTTCGAAGAGTGTTGCGTCAGGCCAAGGTCGGCGGACAGGCCAAGAGAAGCCGCGGCGTCGCGAAGAGCGTCGGCGCAGGGATGGATGCGAGTTACTAGGCCCGCACTTCGTCGGGTCTGGACGAAGGCCAATAAAAGTTGGAGCGAGGCAGAGTGCACGCGACCCGCGTCCGCCGCGGCCAGCACGACTTCGTCGGCGGCGTCGATGTGCTCGGCCAGCGTGACCTTAAGGCCCTCACTGGCTTCAATGCCCCATTCAGGGCTCAGCGCTACGGTCGGCATGTTGTCCCTTGACGTTGCAGAATGACCCATCGCCCCTAACACCCCGTCGCCGAAGCGCGGGGAGCGTTCAGCCTAGCAGGCCCACCGCGTCCAGGAGTATCACAGGTTGTGAATTGAGACGGGTTACACCCTTGAGCATCGCCAATTCCGGCGAAGCCAGGGTGTTTTCGGGCGGTTCGATTTCGCCATCTGCAATCGCATAGACGTCGAGCACCGCACTGACCTTGAGCGCAAGGCAGTCGCCGTTCTGCTCCAGCACGACGTATCGGGTCTGAGCAGTGTCTTCCACTTCTTCAAGCCCGAGCCACAGGCCGATGTCGAGCACGGGGACGACAATGCCGCGAAGACTCATCACGCCAAGGATGGCGCGCTCGGTGTCACGCATGGCCAGCACGTCGACCGGCAGCAGCACCTCTTGCACCTTCAACAGCTCGACGGCGTAGTCCTGTCCGCGCACGTTCATGCGCAGCCAGCGCGAGCTGCGTCGGTTGGCACGCCGCTCTTGCCCGCGCCACGAAGCCGCCTCGTCCTCTGCGGCTTCTATCGCGGCCGCGGAGGCCTTCGCGGCAGCAACGGCGACGGCGGCAGCGGCCGCAACGGCACCGGGCGGCTTCCCGCCGTGCAGGGTGTCGAGCAGGGCTTCGAATTCGTCTTCGCTGATGTCGTCGGGGTTCGCGGGCGCCGCAGCGGGCGACGACGCAACGGGCGATGGCGCGACCGCCACCGTGCCCGGCGCGGCTTCGCCATGCAGGGCGTCGAGCAGGGCTTCGAATTCGTCTTCGCTGATGTCGTCGGGGTTCGCGGGCGCCGCGGCCGGCGACGGCGCAACGGGCGATGGCGCGACCGCCACCGTGCCCGGCGCGGCTTCGCCATGCAGGGCATCGAGCAGGGCTTCGAATTCGTCTTCGGAAATCTCGTCGGGGGAAGCGGGCACGATCACAACAGGCTCCGGTGCGGCGACGGGTGGCGGCGGGGCCGCGGCAACAGGGGACGGCGGGACCGGGCGCTCAGGCGCTGCTTCCGGCGTCGAAGCCGCAGCAACCGCACCCAGCAGATCTGAAAGGTAGTCATCAACCAGTCCACCGCTCATGCCGGCTGCTCCTGCGTCTGGGGGGCGTCGCGCAGCAGCCACGCCAAGGCGCGCTGATAAGCGTCGAAGCCGCGGCTCTGCAGCACGTCGGCGGAAAGCTCGGCCCGGGTCAACTCGGCGGCGTCGCGAAGCCGGGTGTCGAGCGGGACGGCTTGCACCCAGGTGCGTTCGGGGTGCCGCTCGCGCAGCAGGTCGAGGGTCTCGGTGCAGGCCCGGGTTCGGCGATCGAACAAGGTGGGAAGGACGCGGGCGGGCAAGGGCTTCTTGCGCGAGCGCTCAATCATGCTGGCGGTCTTCAACATGCCTTCCATGCCGTGTACGCCGAGCGGCTCGGTCTGGGTCGGCACGATCAACTGGTCGGCCGCAGCAAGCGCATTGACCATCAGTAAACCGAGCGTTGGCGGGCAGTCCAGCAGCACATAGTCGTAGTCATCGCTGGCCTCGGCGAGGCCTTGCCCCAGCGCCAGCCCCAGACCGGGCGCAGTCGCTGAACGGCGCTCCAAGGTGGCCATGCCGCCCTGCGCCGGCAGCAGCCGAACGCCAGCCATCGGGGTCGCGTGGGACACCGCGGACACCGGCTTCGGCGGCGTCTCGAACAGCTCCAGCGTGCCAGTGGGTGCCGGGTCGAGCGGCAGACCGAAGGCGCGGGTCATCGAGGCATGGGGGTCGAGATCGACCAGCAGCACGCGCCGACCGTCAGCCGCCAACAGGCGTCCGAGCATCAGGGTCGTCGTGGTCTTACCCACGCCGCCTTTCTGATTGGCGATGGCCCACACCTGCATTACGGCGAATCCTCGGAAGAAAGTTCGGGTGTCGCGACGCGACCAACACGCTGCCCCGTCGCAGAGTCAACGGCCGCTGCGGCGTTTTCTTGACTGCGCCCGGGCGTGGCCAGGATCACCAGCAGCACCCGTCGATTCGCTGAGCGCCCAGCGACCGTGGCGTTATCGGCCATTGGGCGCTTCTCGCCATAGCCGATGGCGGCCATGCGCCGAGGGTCGACACCACGCCCTTCAAGCAGGCGAATAACGCTAGCGGCGCGGGCGCCGGACAGCTCCCAGTTGGACGGGTAAAGGGCGCTGGCGATCGGCTGATTGTCGGTGTGACCTTCAAGGCGCAGCTCGTTCGGCAATTCGCGCAGCACGCCGGCAAGTTGATCGATGGCGTCGCGAGCGGGCGCTGACAAATTGGCCGAGCCGCTGGGAAACAGCACGTCGGAGCGAATATTGATTTCCAGCCACAGGCCTTCGCGATTGACCGTCACTTGGTCGGAGAGAATCAGCGGGCCCAGCACACGTTCAACCTGCTGCTGGATGGCGTCTAGCTGCACGTCGGCCTGAACGTTTTGCTGCTCCAGCTGCATCAATTCGATCGGCGTAATGAGGGAGTCGGCACGCAGGCGATCGGTCAGGTTGACCACATCGCGCGAGCCTCGGTCGGTTTCGAAAGGCTGCGGCGGGCCGAAGCTGGAGGCCTCGGTGGGCTCGCCGATTTGAATCGGGGCGATGCTGCGCGGCACGCCGTCAAAGGCCGCGTTCAGCGAATCGGACATGACGCGGTACTTGCCCTCATTGAGGGTCGAAATGGCGTACATCACCACGAAGAACGCGAGCAGCAGAGTGACCAAGTCGCCGTAAGGAATGGCCCAGGCTTCGTGATTGACGTGGTCTTCGTGATGCGGGCGGCGGGCCATATTCAGGCCCCTAGTGCAAGAAGCCGCCGAGGCGGGCCTCAATGTTGCGCGGGTTCTCGCCGTGCGCGATGGACACCAAGCCTTCGAGAACCAGTTCGCGGTCGCCGGTGCGCTGACGAATGATCGACTTCAGCTTGTTGGCCACGGGTAAGAACAGGCAGTTGGCCGACGCGATGCCATAGATGGTGGCGGTAAACGCCGCCGCGATGCCGCCGCCGAGCTTGGACGGATCAGCGAGGTTTTTCATCACGGCCATGAGGCCCAGTACGGCGCCGACGATACCCAAGGTGGGCGCGTAAATGCCCGCGGCCTCAAAGACCTTGGCCGCCTGCATATCGGCATGCTCCTCGGCGGCCATATCAATGTCGAGCATGTGCCGAATGGTGTCAGGCTCGACGCCATCGACCAGCATCTGCAGGCCCTTGGCAATGAACTTATCGGGCTGCCGTGCGACCTGTGCTTCCAAGCCGAGCAAACCCTGCTTTCTTGCGGTACCGGCCCAGTCGACGATTTGGGCGATCAGCTTTTTGCGATTGTTCGGCGGCGGCTGAATGACCCAGCGCGCGATCTTCATGGCGCGCTGAAACGTGGGCATCCCGGACTGCAGCAACACCGCGCCCAAGGTGCCGACAATCACGATCATGAACGCGGCAAAGTTCCACAGCGCCGACAGGCCCGCACCCTTGGCCATGCTTCCGCCGACGATGGCGATGAGCCCGAGGACGAGGCCCGCGATGCTGAGTATGTCCATCCGTCAGGCTCGCTTGAGTCGGCTTTCGCCGTTGCTAGCGCTGCGCTTGATGCCGTCCACGTCGAGGATGAGCGACAGCGTGCCGTCGCCAATCAGCGTGGCACCGGCGTAACCGGGCAGGCCACGAACGCGCTTCGGCAGGGCCTTGATGACCACTTCCTCGCGGTCCCGCACTTGGTCGACCACCAGTCCAAAGGCGAAGTCGCCGCTCTGCAGCACCACGATCACTTCACCACCCTCGCAGGGCGGCATGCGCAGCCACGCGCGAAGCCAAACGAGGGGCAAGGTGTTCGAGCGCAGGTCGAGCACCGGCTGGCCGTCCACGTAATCCGGCTTTTTTGTCGGCATGGGCAACACCTCCACCACGCGCCCCAATGGCAGGGCGTAGGTGGTGTCCTCCACCCGCACCAGCAGGGTGGGAAGGATGGCCAAGGTCAGCGGCACGCGAATGGTGAAGCGCGAGCCCTGGCCGAGCTCAGACTGAATTTGAATTTGCCCCGACAGCTCGCGAATCTTCGACTGCACCACGTCCATGCCGACACCGCGGCCGGAAATGGCGGTGACCTCAGCCTTGGTCGAGAAGGCGGGCATGAAGATCAGCTGGAAGCAGTCTTCCGCACCGAGCCGCGCTGCGGCCTCGGGCGTCAGTAAGCCTTTTTCGACGGCCTTGGCGCGGAGTTTTTCCGGGTCCATGCCGCCGCCGTCGTCACGAATTTCGATGGCGACGCTGTCGCCTTCTTGACGAGCGGAAAGAATGACCTGACCGATCGGATTCTTGCCCGCCGCTTGGCGCACGGCCGGACGCTCGACGCCGTGGTCGATGGCGTTGCGCACCAGATGCACCAGCGGGTCGGCCAAGGCCTCGACGAGGTTGCGGTCGAGCTCGGTGTCGGCCCCTTCCAGCGTCAGCTCAACTTGCTTATCCAACTGGCGGGCGACGTCGCGCGCCATCTTCGGAAAGCGCTGAAAGACGCGGCTAACGGGCTGCATGCGGGTACGCATCACCGAGCCCTGCAGGCGAGCGGTGGCGTGATCGAGGGCGGTCACGGCGCGATGCAGGTCTTCGTCTTTGAGCTTGTCGCGCAGCACCTTCAAGCGGTTGCGCGCGAGCACCAGTTCGCCGGTCAAGTTGACGATGGCGTCCAGCCGCTTGGTGTCGACGCGCACGGTCTGTTCGGTGTCGCCACCCGCCTTTGGCGGACCGCCTGTGGCCTTTGCGTCGCCGGTCTTGGCCGCGGTCGGCTTGGGCACGGCGGCCTTGGGCGGCTTGGTGGCGGCTTGGCCGGAGGCCCAGGCTTTGATCGCAGCGAGCAGCTCGGGCTCGGCTTTTTCGAGTTCTTCCGCTGCGCCCAATGCCGCCATTTGACGGACCAATATGTCGAGACAGCGCTGGGCGTAATCGAAGGCGTCGTCGTCGAGCATGATCTTGCCCTCGCGCGCCTTGTCGAAGGCGTCCTCAAGCGCATGACACAGCTCGACCATGGGCACGAGGCCCAAGAATCCGGCACCGCCTTTAATGGTGTGGAAGCCGCGGAATACCGCGTTCAACAGGCCTTTGTCGTCCGCGGCTTGCTCCAGCTGCACCAGCTGCTCGCCGAGGCGTTCGAGAATCTCGCCGGCTTCAACCAGAAAGTCAGCAGCAATATCGGGCGAAACAGCGGACATGGCGCGCTTCCTTCAGAGGCCGAGGTCGGACAGCAAGTCGTCGGCATCGCTTTGCGAGGCCGCCGGCTTATCCACTCCTGCAATCGCTGGGCCAGAGCCGGCCAAGGGGTCGACCTCTTTGCGCGGCGCGCTGCCGCCGGGCGGCAAGCCCATGGCGGTGAGTTGGTCATGGACGCCGCGAACGATGCCCGCCACTTTCTTGATGATCTGCCCCGTGAGGTCTTGATAGCTCTGCGCCAGCGCCATGTTCGAGAGGTTCGAACGCAGCTCGCGATGCAGGGCCTCGACGTCGGCGCCGGGCTGCAGAAGGGCCTCCATCTTTCGCTGCGAGTCTTCAACAAGGTCGAGCGTTTGATTGGTGGCCTGCTCGGTCATCGCCACCACGTGGTCGAGTCGAGCGCAGGCGTCGGGAAGTTCAGCAACGCCGCTGTCCACCACCGGAAGCTCGCGCAGGGCCTCGCCCAGCTGCTGGCTGAGCTTGGCCAAGCCAGCCAACAAGGGATGGTCCTGCCACTCGACGATGGCCCTGAGTTCCGACTTAAGTTGACCTTCATCGGCATCACTAATGGCCGCCAGAGCGGCACGCAAGTGGGCGGCGATGTCGGCGTTGTGCGCCGAATCGGTCATGCGGCGCTGCCCAAGCGCTCGAAGATTTTGTCCAGCTTCTCTTTCAGCGTGGCAGCGGTGAAGGGCTTGATGACGTAGCCGTTCACGCCGGCCTGGGCCGCTTCGATGATCTGCTCGCGCTTGGCTTCTGCGGTGACCATCAACACCGGCAGCGTTTTCAGCTGCTCGTCGGCGCGGATCATCCGAAGCAGTTCAATGCCGGTGGTGCCGGGCATGTTCCAGTCGGTGACGACGAAATCGAAGCCGCCCTGCTTGAGCATGGTGAAGGCCACGCCGCCATCTTCGGCTTCGCCGGTATTAGAGAAGCCAAGGTCGGCCAGGAGGTTCTTCACGATGCGTCGCATCGTCGAGAAGTCGTCCACGACCAGGATGCGCATGTTCTTGTTCACGGTGGCAAGGCCTCAAAAAGTGTGTCGCGTAAACGTTGGAGTGTAGTCCGGGCTAATCACCGTCCTCCGTGTCCTTATCGGCAGAACCGAACTCTCCTAAACGGGCACGGAGTCGAAGTGTGGCCTGACCATGGATCTGGCAGACCCGCGACTCGGACACGCCGAGCACCGCGCCGATCTCGCGCAGGTTCAGTTCTTGCTCGTAATACAGGGATAAAACGAGCTGCTCGCGCTCCGGCAGCTGGCCGATGGCCTGTGCCAGCGCGACGCGGAACTCGTCGGCCTGCAGGCGTCGCTCGGGGGAATCGGCAGAGTTCGTGGTCAGGGGAACGTCGCCGTGATCCTCCACATGCGAGTCGAGGCTGAGGACTTGGCCGGATACGGCGTCTTCTAAAAGGCGGGAGTAGTCCTCGGGCGCCAAGCCCAGCGCACTGGCCACTTCGCCGCCGGTAGCGGCCCGGCCAGTGCTTTGCTCAATTCGGCGGGTGGCCTCGGCGGCCTCGCGGCTGCGACGATGCACCGAACGCGGGGTCCAGTCGCCTTTGCGGATTTCGTCGATCATCGAGCCGCGAATGCGGATGGAGGCGTAGGTCTCGAAGCTAGCGCCTTGCTCGCTGTCGAAATTTCGCCAAGCTTCAATCAAGCCGAGCATGCCGGCCTGCACGAGGTCGTCCACTTCCACGCTCGCCGGCAGTCGCGCCGCCAAGTGATGGGCAATGCGACGCACGAGTTCAGCGTGACGCTCGACGACCTCGACGGTGTCGCTGCGCTGCACGGCTCGATATTGGGCGACTGGAGCAATCATGCACGGGCACCTCCGGCCTCGAGCATACGCTCGACGAAGAACTCGACGTGTCCGCGCGGCATGGACGGTCGAGCCCAGCGATGGATGCGGGTAGCAATGTCACGGAACGCGGCCGAGGCCGCGGCCGCCGGAAACGCTTCGACGACGGGCTTTTGCTTCTGCACGGCGCGACGCAGGGCGTCGTCTTGCGGAATCGCACCGAGGTAGGCCAAGGAGGCCTCCGGCAGGAATTTTTCGACCACGCGGGCCAGTTTGTCGTAAAGGGCTCGGCCCTCGACGGGGCTGCGCACCATGTTCGCTACGACATGCGCGCGCAAGATGCCGCGCTCGCGGCACAGCACTTTGATCAGGGCATAGGCGTCGGTGATCGAGGCCGGCTCGTCGCAGACCACCACCAGCACTTCCTGCGCGGCTTGGCAGAAGGTGAGCACGGCATCGTTGATGCCGGCGGCGGTATCGACAATCAGGGTATCCAGCGGGCCATCAAAGGCCGACACGGCCTGCACGATGCCGGCGTGCTGCGCCGGGGTCATTTCCGCCATGTGTCGCTTACCCGATGACGAAGGCACGATCTTCAAGCCGCGCGGGCCGACCAAGATGGCTTCTTCAAGCGTGGCGCGTCCCGCCACCACATCGGCGAGCGTCTGCTTGGGTGTCAGGCCCAGCAGCACGTCGACGTTGGCCAAGCCGAAATCGGCGTCCAGCAGCATCACCTTCTCGCCCAGCGCAGACAGCGCCGTGGCCAGATTCACCGACACATTGGTCTTGCCGACGCCGCCCTTTCCGGAGGCGACGGCCAGAACACGCACGGCGGGCGAGGCAGCTTCAGGCGGCATCGACGTCCCCTTCTGAGACCGGGCGATCGCCAGCGCGGCGCAGCTCTTCGAGCTTCAGCACCAAACGGCTGGGCTCGGCGATGGCCAGGTCTTCCGGCACGTCTTGGCCATCGGTGGTGTACGCCAGCGGCAG
>JBBQIA010000044.1:0-10299 GCA_038324485.1 Lysobacterales bacterium | reverse complement strand
TGCGGGCAAAGCTGCGGGTGCGGGAAGTCGTACGAGCCATGGGAATACCCTGAAAACACGCGCCGGAATTGGCGACAGAGATAAGTGTCCGCCTCCGCGACGGAGTTTTCACACTAGACGCGGTGCCCAGATCGCCGCAGGCTGGGGTCCTCGACACGAAGGGCACACGGTCATGGCGACGAAAAAGAAAAGCAGTTGGGCGGCGCTTCCGAAAGCAGCGAATGCGTTCGATTTTTCTGGCGACGCGCTGAAGAAGGCTTGGAAAGACCTGCACGCGGGAGACACCGAGTGCTTCCCCGACGCGAAGCGTACTGGTGCGCTGATCAAGGCCGCAGGCCGCGCGGCGCCGAAGAAACACGATGAGGCATCTCTCGCCGAAGCGCTGCAGGCGGGCTGGGCTGCGTTCCACGAAGGGCACTTCGAAGAGGCGTTCGAAATCGGCACAGGTTTGGGTGTGGTCGGCGCATCGTTGGCGACTAAGGCCATGGGCATCCACGCGGCCTATCTGGTGACCGATGCCGACGAAAAGCTCGCGCGCTTTGAGACGGTCGCCGAACTGGCCGAAGCGGCCATCGCTGCCCTGCCCTTGGAGGCGAACAGTCACTATCGGCGTGCGTTTGGTCTGGGTCGATACAGCCAGGGCATTAGCATCGCGAAGGCTCTGAAACAGGGTTTGGCGGGCAAAGTGCGAGACAGTCTAGAAAAGACCTTGGCCATAGCGCCGGATCACGCCGAGGCCCAGCTGGCGCTGGCCGTCTATCACGCCGAGATCGTCTCGAAGGTCGGAGGAATGATCGGCGGCCTGACCTACGGCGCCAAAGCCTCGGAGGCCGAAAAGCTGCTGGCATCAGCAATGAAAGTGATGCCGAAGTCGCCCGTGGTGCATCTCGAACAAGGGCACGTGGCCCTGCTGATCGGTGGAAGCAAAGGCGAAGACGTCGCCGTGGCTGCCTATGAAAAAGCGGCGAAGTTGAAGCCCCGCGACGCCATGGAGTGGCTGGATGCCCACCATGCTGCGTCGCAAATTGAGTAGGGGCACACCCTTTTGAAGGCCGCGCCTCAACGCGAGTTTATGGCGCTGGACAGCTGAGGGTCTTGGCCCGCTGAAGGAGATCGACCGGCATCTGGATCATGTAGGCATCGACATCGAGATCGCTGCCTGATCCCCAATTCGAAGTGAAGAGCACGCGGGTAAAGTCACGGTTGACGCTGGCGTGTGGCTCGGTCCAGTAGCCGTTGGTGCGGCTGTGGTGATGCGCCAGTTGGATAATTGTTGGCGATGCCTTTAGTTCGACGGCCATGATGCGCTCGTGCAACCACCGCTCTGGCCCGGTGAA
The DNA here is from genome assembly GCA_038324485.1 of Lysobacterales bacterium. Lineage (GTDB taxonomy): Bacteria > Pseudomonadota > Gammaproteobacteria > Xanthomonadales > Xanthomonadaceae > Silanimonas. The sequence goes on along the minus strand of JBBQIA010000044.1, from coordinate 8,962 downwards.
GGCATAGGTCGAGAACAGCACCCAACCGGGTGCCGAGAAGTTCTTTCCGGACACGTGATAGGCCGTCGCCGAGCCGTCGATGTAGGTGCGGAACAGCGTTGTGCGCACGCCGGTATCAAGGTTCACCATCACCAGATCGCCGTTATTGCTCTGGTAGTCGACGAAAACAAATAAGTCCTCGCCCGCGCTGTTCAGGGCCAGGTCCGAATGTTCGGACGAGCCGTGCAGCGTTCGCGAACTGCTGAAAGTTCGGTTCCACGCCACGGTACCGCCCGCGCCGTCCAAGTTGCTCACGACGCAATGACGTCCGCTGGCCGACATGCTGACGTGGTCTGGCCGCGCGGACATGGCTCGGGTGCCGACAACCGTCTGCGTCTGCAAGTCGTAAGTGAACACGCCCAGGATGCCGTAATTCGCCGTTTCAGCTTGGAAGCACCAGTAGCGTGCATCCGCCGAGGGGCTGCCCTCGGACTTGGTCCAAATATGCCCCACGTTGGCCCACGGCAACTTTCCGGCGAAGTCGGCGGCCGTGGTCGTCTGATTGGTCTCGACGTCGAGCAAAAAAAGTCGAGTCCCACCATTTGTCGGCACGTAGTAAAGCTTGCGCGGGTCAGTGGGATGCCACTGCGGCTCGGCGTCGCCGGCGGGGCCGCTGAGGGCGCGAAGATGCTGCAGCGTGTTGGCGTTATAGAGATGCCACGCCCCGTTGTACGCGTAGATGATGAAGCGGCTGCTGTCGGCATTAAACGCTTGGCGGCGGGAGTAATCGTTACGCGCAAAGTCGCTGGGCGGCTCTTTGGCGTGGTCGGTGGCGCGCACGACACAGGTGCCAAAGAATGGATCGGCGAAGGCCACCCCTTTTGCCGGCTGCGATGCCGACCTCAGGGGCGCAGTGACCTCGCCCGTTACGGGGGAAAATGAGCTGCTGTAAAAGCTTGCACACGGGCCCGTGGGCGCGCCCGCGAGGGCCAAGGCGGGCGCAAGGGCCACGAAACAGGCGAAAAACCGCGCGAGGCGGCCCTCAGCGATAGGCTTGCAAGCCATAGTCAAAGACTCCAATACGGGGGGATCGACACTCATGCTGCGGTGCCGCGACGCAGTTTGCTCCAGAGGCCTGAAAGCATCCAACGTAGATCAGGCTGCCGGACGCCCCAAGCACAGACGAGGCCGGCTAAGCCGGCAGCCACGGCAACACCCGCCGAAGCCACGGCGTGCAATCCGCGCATGCCGTTTTCGGGTGGCCAAGCGAGTCCTTTGAGCAAAAGTCCGGCGACCAAGATGACCGCTGTCACGAGCCCGAGTTTTCCGAGATCGATCGTTGCCCCATGGGGCCAGCGCCACTTGAGCACGGACATGGCGGCAAACAGCGACAACACTGCCGACTGAAGCATCGATAGCGTTGCTGCCCACGCAACGCCAGGGGCTCCGTAGGCGTCGCCCCAGAGTTGGCAAAGCCCAAGGTGGGTGAGCACGCCAAGCAAGCCGATGCCGACCTGCAGCCAAGGGCGCACGGCAGCATGGAGGACGCGGTAGTTAAAAAAAGCCATGGAGCGAAACACCAGCCCTAGGGCGAGCACCTGGGTGATGCTGGCCGTCAGGACCGTCTGCTCCGAAGAAAACGCACCTCGCTCCAGCAGTAAGGCGATCGCGGGCTCGGCAAAAAGGCTGAGCAAGACTGCACACGGCAGCGTAAGAAAGAGCAGGAAGCGAACGCCCTCGCCAAAAGCCTGCGCCGCAGCGTCAACCTCGCCGCGCGCAAAGTGGCGACCGAAAGCCGGATAGACGGCCGTGATCACGGCTTGTGCAAACACTTCCACGGGCAAGAACGCGAACATCGCGGCATAGGCCATCGCTGAGATTGCGCCTTCACCGCCGTGCGACAAGTAGAACTGATTGATCAAGCCAGTCATTACTGATCCGGCAGAGCCAACAAAGAGCGGCAGCAAATGAGTGGCAGGCGCCAAGAAATCCGGATGCCGAAACGCGAAGCGAGGCCTCATGTTGAGCCGCAGGTCGCGCCGATTTCCCCACACCAAAACGCCGGCTTGCAAAACAAAGCCGGCCAGCACACCAAAAGTTAGCGCCTGCACGCCAAACTGGGGCGCCAGCGCCAGCGCGGCGGCAATGACCGTCAGGTTTGTCAGGACGCCTTCGAATGCAGGCAGAAAAAAGCGTTCTCGCGCATTGCTAACCGCCGAGAGCACCGAGGACAGCGTAAGCAACGGGACACAGGGCAAGAGGAGGCGCGTGAGGCTAATGGCCTGCTCGCGCGTCTCGGCTGCAAGACCGGGGGCCAACCAACTCACTAGTAGGTCAGCGCGAAAATACATCCACGCGGAAACGGCAACGCTCAGCAGCAGGACAAGGGTGAAAAACGTATTGGCGCCGGCCCACGCCTCGGCACCATCGCGGTTTTCGAGACTGGCCATGAAGCGCGGCACGAACGCCACCGTCACTACGGTCGTGAGGAGCGAGGGCAGCAGAAGCGGCAAGGCATACGCGACCCAAAAAGCGTCGAGTGACGCCCCCGCGCCGAACAACGCGGCAATCAGCATGGTTTTACCGATGGCGAGAACCTTGCTACTGCCATTCAGCATGGATAGTCCAATCGCCCGCCCGTGGCCTGCGGAACTCATGCACTCACCGGCGCGGTGTTCGGCGGCGTCGAGGCGTGCAGAATCTGTGCGCGACGCTCAAGCAAAGCCGCCAGAGCCCAGAACACGCCCATGACCGTGCCCTCGCTAAAGGGGCTGCCGTAGATATTGCCCATGGCCATCGCGAGAACCGCAAGATGAAAGCCATGCGCCAAGGCTCGACTTTCCGGATCTCGCGCAGCGCGGACCAGCTTTCCGCCGAGACGCCACATAGAAAAAACGAGAAAGAGCAGCGACAACAAGCCCAAGACGCCGGCCTCGGCCAGGGTCAGGACAAAATAGTTGTGCGCATCCTTTCCCGGAAAATTCGAGTACCCACCGATCATCTCTTTGAATCGATTGGCCCCAATGCCCATCGGGTTTTCAGACCACATGACCGTGGCGCCCGCCCAAATATCCCAGCGGCTTGCGGTGCTGACATCGACCTCTTCCTCGCCATAGGCCCCGACTTGCTGGGTCTCCTGCACGCGCTCGAATGCACCCGAGGGAAGGTAAGGCACCGCAATGGCAAACATTCCCGCACACAGCACCGCGATGACGACGCTCCGACGCAATGCCATCAGGGCCAGCACCAGCAATGCGATGAAGTAGCTCTGGCGCGAATAGGTGAACAAAATCGCCGCGCCGAGGACAAGCAGCCCACCCAGAGCCACCATTCGCCAAAACGGCTGACCACGCAGGAAAAAAACGGGTGCGGCGAACAGAGGGATGAACATCGCATAGAACACGCCGGCGCGATTCGCCGAGCGATAGTCGGGGCCGAATGGGCCAGCCGCACGATGAGTCTCCGAGTAGCCGCCGATGCCGTAATCCATGGCCTCGCGCACCGCTTCGAGCCCGGCGAGAACGGCCACAACCAACACCAGAAAGATCAGCTGCCGCGTTCGGCCGTAGTCACGAGCGGCGTAATAGAACAGAAAGTAATACAGCGGATAAAAGAGCAGCGTCTTTAAATAGGTGAGGTCTTCGACCGGCGATTGCGGACGAAACGCCATGCCGATCAGCGTGGCGATCACCATGGCAACGAAGTAAAGACGCAGGGCCCCGCCGAGCTGCGGCTTCGGCAGCACACCGCCCCGCCCTTGCAATACGACGACGGCAAGCGCCGCGCCGAAGAGAAGGTTGATGACGTTGACTCCGGGGATACCGAGATCAACATCGAAATGAAATTGGTTGACGGTGTAGACCACCAGTACCGCCAGTAAAAACTGAAGAATCATCCCGGCGTCTCATCAATAAAGCGTGCTGCCCAGCGTTCCAACATCAGCACTTGCCACAGGGGCTCGGAATGATCGGCACGACCGACGCGATGCTCGGCCAGCAGGTGGTCCACGTAGTTTGCTTTGACCCAGCCGCGCTCGCGAAACGCACGGCTGGCGAAAACATCGGCGGCCATCTCGCCGAGGCGCCCGCGAAACCATTCCGGCAGAGGTATCGCGAAGCCCTGCTTCGGCTTGTCCAAAATGTCGGTCGGCAGCCAGCGCCGGGCCACTTGGCGTAGCAGGTGCTTGCCGCGCCCATGTCGCACACGGAAATGAGCGGGCAGCCGCACGGCGAATTCCACCACGCGGTGATCGAGCAGGGGCGCCCTGCCCTCGATAGACGCCGCCATGGTCATGCGGTCGAGCTTCACCAAAATGTCATCAAGCAGATAGCTGCCAATGTCGGCCGCCACGATTCGATCGATCATGGGCCGCCGGTCGCCGACCGGGAACAGCGGGTGGAGCGAGCGATAGGCCTCTTCGCCGGCAGCCCCTAGTAGAGCCCGCATTTGCTCGGGCCGAGAAAGCGCAACCCCGCTCAAATAGCTGTCAGGGAAGTGCTCTCCAAGGCGCTGCCCGACGCGCCGCAGTCGCTGCCCGAACTGACCCGGCCAAAGCGCACCGGCCGCACGCGCACCGAAGGCCGCAGCGCCGCGCAGCGGCCCGAGGCGCTCGAGAGCGAGGAAACGCAGGTAGCGGTCGTAGCCGGCAAACGATTCGTCGCCGCCGTCGCCCGACAAGATCATCTTGACGTGTGGACGGGCCAGTTCCGACACCAAAAAGGTCGGTAAGGCCGAGGAGTCCGCGAAGGGCTCATCGAGGTGCCACACCAGCTTGTCGACCAAGGCGGTGGCTTCAGGCTCGACGACCAACTCGTGATGTTCGGTGCCGAGGTGGTTGGCAACGCGCCGCGCGTCGCTCAGCTCGCTATAGCGGGCCTCTTTGAACCCGATCGAGAACGTCTTGACCGGCTGGCTCATGCGCTGAGCCATAAGAGCAACGACCACGCTTGAATCCAGTCCGCCGCTCAAGAACGCACCGAAGGGCACATCCGCCACCAAACGATCCGCCACCGCCGCGTCCAGTCGCTCGTGCAGTTCGACCTCAGCCTCGGCTTCTGTGCCCGTGAAACCGGGCTGCGTTTCGAGATGCCAGTAGCGGGTCTCTTCTAGGCGGCCCTGTCGATACAACGCGTAATGGCCTGCTGGCAGCTTTCGCACGCCTTTGAAAATCGAGCGCGGACTCGGCACGTAGCCGAAGGCGAAGTAACCCGGCAACACCGATGGATCGATGCGACGCTCGAATCCCGGGAGCGGCAACAAGGATTTCAGTTCACTGGCAAAACCAATTCCAGTCGGCCCGTCCCAAACAAACAGCGGTTTTTTGCCCAAGCGGTCGCGCGCCAGCAGCAGCTGCTGACGACGGCGATCCCACAGTGCAAAAGCGAACATGCCCTCGAGACGCTCGACCGCGCGCTCGCCCCATGCCTCGTAGGCCGCGAGGATGACTTCGGAATCGGAGTCGGTGAGGAACTTTGCCCCCTGCCCTTCAAGCTCTTTGCGAAGTCGCCGGTAGTTGTAAATTTCGCCGTTGAAGACCAGCACCAGCCGACCGTCATCGCGAAACATCGGCTGATGCCCACCACCGAGATCGATGATGGCGAGGCGCCGCATGCCCAGCAGCACCGAGTCATCGCGATACAGTCCGCCGTCGTCCGGTCCCCGATGCAGGATGGCCGCATTCATGGCCTCACCGACCGCCGTCGAGGGCACGCTGGTCTGCGGCGCGGCGACGTATCCGACGATGCCGCACATCAGCGGTCGGTTCCGACATAAAGCGGCAGCAGTTGATCAATCACGGCCGAGACCGAGGCCTTGGCGGTCACATCGGCGCGCGCGTGTTGCCCCATCGCGATGCGCGCTTCGGTTGGAAGCCCCATCGCCTCACTCAAGGCCGCAGCCAGCGCTGCGACATCATCGACCGGACACAGCCAGCCGTTTCGGCCGGGTACAACCAGGTCCTCGCTGCCGCTCGTGCGCGTGGCGACGACGGGAAGGCTCGACGCCATGTACTCGAGCAAGGTGTTCGACAGCCCCTCGAAACGCGACGACAACACCCCGACGTCGGAGGCGCCGAGTTCCTGCGCCACCTGCTCACTCGGGCCTAGAAAATCGACGCTGTCGCCCACTCCCAAACTCGCGGCCTGAAGACGGAGCGCCGAATCCAGCGGCCCGCCGCCAATTAGGCGCAGACGCCAGTTCGATGGGCGCTGCGCCTGAGCCCACGCCGAGATCAGCGAATCCAGCCCCTTCTCGGGCACAAGACGCCCAACGAAGACGACATTCGGCGCACGCGAAGCCAGCGGAATTCGCTGAACGGCGTCAAAGCGATCCATCGGCACGCCGTTGGGAATCCAATGAATGCGTGCGGGGTCGAATCCAGCCGCAATCAGATCACTCGAAATTCGAGTGCTAATGGCCTGAACGGCACTGGCCTGCTGAAGCATGCGTCGGGCCAGCGCGGCGCCCAGGCGGGCTCCGGGGCGCAGGCATCCGCGCTCTTGCTCCCACCAGCCGGAGAACTTGATCACCACTGGTTTGCCCAGTAGGCAGCCGATGACGCACGCCACGGCACCCATGTTGTGCGCGATGTGCACGTGGATGGCGTCATAGCGATGACGCGAGGCCACCAAAAGCCACGCCAACCGGATCATTAAGATCAGTGACCCCAGCCAGCGAACCGGCGGATAGGCAATGCGCCAGACGTCAAAGCGTCCGTGCTGCGATCGGCCTGCGGGCTGGCTGCTGTCGAAGCGCGGCACCACCACCGTGACGCGATGACCCAGCGCAACGAGCGCGCCGGCCAAGGTTTCGACTTGACGCTCAGCGCCGCCCATCGCGGGGAAGGCGCCTTCCAGCAGCATCAGAATGCTCAAACTCATGCCGGGCGATCTTCCAAGTTGTTTCGTATCCACAGCTCAAGCACGGCCAAGGACCAAAGGTGTGCGGAATAATCCCAAGCACCGGCTTGATGGCGCTGAAACAGATTCGCGACGTAATCGGCGTCGAACCAGCCCCGCTGTCGGCTGCGCTCAGAAAGCAGGAGGTCACGCAGCCATTCCCGAAACACGGGGCGCTCGCGCATCCATACGCTAATTGGCAGACCGAAGCCCTGCTTCGGCTTCTTCAAGATGGCCGGAGGAAGGATGTTCGCGGTGGCGCGCTTAAACAGCGCGCGCTTCTCCATGCCCGCTACTTTCCAATGCGCTTTTAGGCGCCCTGTGTAGGTCACTAGGTCGGGATCAAGATAAGGAAAGCGAACGGTGACGCCCGCATGTCGCGCTGCGCCGTCGACCTTCACCAAATCGTTCTGCCCGATCGCCAGCTCCAAATCCAAAGCCATCAGTCGATGCAGTTCGTTGCGTGCGTCCGTGCCGGCATAGAGGCCACGCATCAGCTGCAGCGACAAGTCGGCCGTCACACTGCCGCGAAAGTCAGGCGAAAGCAGCTCATCAAAACATTCGGAGGCAAATGCGTCATCGGTATAGAAGCGATCAGGGTTAGGAAGGCTGCCACGGCGAACGAAGTTATCGACCCTGTTCAAAAACCGACTGCGACCTCCACCCACGACTCGACCCATCACTCGCCCGAGCGCCTTGATGGGCGACGGAAGTGAATGAAACTGCTGCATGACCCGGTCTTTGCCATAGCGTTCGTTGCCACCAAAGATCTCGTCGCCGCCGTCACCCGCTAGCAGAATGGAGCGACCGTCGGCCGCCGCCATCGCGGCACAGGCCAGAGTGGGCACCGCCGAAGCGTTACCAAAGGGCTGATCGAAAAGCCCGGGCAGATGCGGCAACACCGCAAGCGTCTCCTGCTCATCAATGCTGCCGAAATGCCCATGAGCGCCGCAGGCTTCGGCAGCAATCCGCGCAAACTCAAGCTCGTCGAAGCCGGCCTCGGCGAATCCGATGGAAAAGCTATGAACCGGTTTCGCCGGCTGCTGCCGCGCGAGGATTGTGGTGATGCTTGAGCTGTCGGTGCCGCCGCTGAGAAAACTGCCCCATGCCGAACCCGCAGGCCGGTAGCGCTCGACCGTGCTAACGATGCGCTCTCGCAGTTCCCCTGCAAGGAATGCAGCGTCGCCGTCGAGGTCTTCAGCGTAGGAGGGCCGCCACCAGCGCTCGACGCTAGAGCGGCCGGCGCGCCAGTGCAAAAGGCTCCCCGGAGGCAGGCGCTGAACGTCCGCAACGATGGTTTGCGGTGCCGGAACGCAGGCGAAATTCAAAAAATGAAACACCGCAGCGGGGTCCGCGCGGCGCGCCACCCAAGGCGCGGCCAAGAGCGGCTTGAGCTGCGTACTCACCACGAACTGATCGCGATGCGCACTATGAAAAATTGGCACGGTGCCGAAGTGATCCACCACCGCCAGCCATTCACCGTTTGATGCGTCATGCCGAACGAAGGCGAAACGGCCGCGCCATTCCGACCATGGGCGCGCGTCCGTCAAGCGCAAGGCATCGGAGGCGTGACCCAGCACTAAATCGAAAAGACCGATCACGGTGATCGCGCCCTCTTGGAAGACCTGCACCGAACCGTCACCCTGCGCCTGAGCTTCCGACGCGAGATTCAGTGCGGGCCAATCGGCCGCCAGTTCGGCCACTTCAAGTCCTTGGCCGGCCAGCCACCGACCGACGGTCGGGCCCGGTGACGTCCGTACCTTGAGGACATCGGTTAACGACTGGGTTGCAGTCTGCGCCAGAGGCGTCGTCGTCGCACTCATGCGACATCCCCAACGCGATCCATACAGCGGTCATAGACGGCCGCCGTGCGCTCAACCATGGCCGAGACCGCGAAATGTGCCTCGGCGTGATCGCGCGCTGCACGACCAAGCCGGGCGCGCTCGGTCGCGTCATTCGTCAATTGCGCCATCGCTTCGGAAAGCGCTCCGACGTCACCGCTCGGCAAGAGCCGCCCGTTGACAGCGTCTTGAATCAGCTCAGGGCTGCCGCCCACAGCAGTAGCGATTACCGGCAGCGCACTGCCC